>DZBC01000241.1 GCA_022729835.1 Sulfuricurvum sp.
TAGTTTTAGATGGAGTGCGTCGTCGCAAAAACCTGACAATTGACTTCTTTGGAGACCTCAAAAATGATCTTCCAAATCGCTTCAAGCTGCGTGTAGTGGATACCGTTGTCGATCTCATCGATAAAAAGCTGACCGTTTTCGCAGGCATAGAGTGCGCAGATGATGGAGATATAGTGCTTTAGGCCATCGCCGAAGTCTGACAAGTCGTAATAGTTGCCCTCTTTTTTGCATTGCGGTTTGTCGCCAATGATCTTAAAACTTGTGATTGTTTCATCAAATTTAAGAATTTGATCATTTAAATAATCTTCTTTGTCATTTTTTTGAATACTCTCATATGCTTCAATAAGCTCAGTATCACTCCATCTAAAACTATCGATAAAATTAATATTACTATGAATATTTTTGTAAATAGAGAATGAATTAACATTAATTTTTAGTTTTTTATCTTTTACTTTAAAGTAATATTCTTTTTGACCTTCATTATCAAGAAATTTATATTCAACATTGTTATCTAAAGAATTAATAGCAATAGATTGAGTATTCTGAAGATAATCATTGATCATTTTTAGCAAATCAATAGGTTCTTTTATAATACCTGTCATCATTTTAGTTAACATATTGATATTATTTCGCATGTATTTTACACTAATTAAAGAGGCTGCAAACGCATCAATATTTTTCGAGTACAAAACTATATAACACGCTTCCAAAAACACCGTCTTCCCGATATTGTTCTTTCCGCCAATCAGATTGACCCGTCCAAATCCGTCAAGAGAGAAATTTTTAAAACATTTATAATCAACAATCTCGATTTTATTCAGCATGACATACTCCTTATAAAAACGCAAAAACCAGATCCGGAAACAAAATCACCAGAGCAAGTCCAAGTAATTGTAGCAGGATAAAGGGGACGACGCCTCGGTACACGTCGATGGTTTTGACCAGATTTTCCGCAGCGCCTTTGAGAAAAAAGAGGCTCAGGCCAAAAGGCGGGGTGAGAAAAGAGGTCTGCAGGTTCATGGCGATGAGCACCGCAAACCAGATCGGATCGATTCCGAAGGCGTCGGCTACGGGCAGCAAAATGGGCACGACGATGAAGGAGATTTCGATAAAGTCGATAAAAAAGCCCAAAATAAAGATGGCCGCCATCGATACAATGATAAAAATCCAGACATCTCCGATCTGATGTGCAAAAAAGTGCAGCACCAGATCGCTGCCGCCAAGCTCGTTAAAAACGAGCGAAAAGGCGGTCGCGCCGATGAGGATCATAAAGATCATGCTGCTAAGTACCACGGTTTTGCGCAGTACATGTAAGAGCATCGTATGCGAAAAGGTGCGGTTTGAGAGTGAAAGCAGCAAAGCCCCAAGCACCCCAAAAGCGCCCGACTCCGTAGGCGAAGCGATCCCCGCAAAGATGCTTCCAAGCACAAAAAACATCAACAGCAGCGGCGGCGCAATGGCGATCAGCAGTTCACGCCACGAAGGACGCTGTGTGCTTTGCAGCGCAGGTGCGACTGCAGGCTTTAAAAAAGCGATCAGCAAAATAAAGACGATATACAGCACCACCAAGCTCAAGCCCGGCAAAATTGCCCCTTTGAACAAATCGCCCACGCTCACGCTCATCACGTCGCCTAAGATGATGAGGATGATCGAGGGCGGGATGATCAGCCCCAAAGTGCCGCTCGCGGCCACCGTACCGCTAGAAAGGGCGCGCGAATACCCCGCCTGCGCCATCAGCGGCAGCGCGATCACGCTCATGAGCACCACCGATGCGCTCACGATACCCGTAGAAGCGGCCAGCAGTGCGCCCACCAGCACCACGCTCACCGCCAGACCGCCGCGCACGCTTCCAAACATCGCCGTCATGCTCAAAAGCAATCGCTCCGCCATCTGCGACTTCTCCAAAATCAGCCCCATCAAGATAAAGAGCGGCACCGCCATGAGCGTCGTGTTGGACATAATGCCAAAGATGCGAAAGCCCATCAGATTGAAGACATCCAGCCCCAACGAGGGATCAAAAAGCGCAAAGAGCAGCGCCGCGCCGCCAAAGGCAAAGGCGACGGGCACACCCAGCATCAGCAGTGCTAAAGCGATCAAAAAAAGCGCAAGGGCCATCATCGTAGCTTCCTTATGCGTTTGGCGATTTCGCTCAGCGCCTGCAAAAAGAGCAGCGCAAAAGAGAGCGGCATCAAGGATTTGACAATGAAGCGATAGGGCAAGCCGCCGGGATCGGAAGAGGCCTCAAGCTGAGCAAAGCTCTGCAACACAAAACCGTAGCCGATGTAGAGAATCAAAGCACTAAAAGGGAGGATAAACACCACAATCGCTGCAAGATCGACCCAAGATCTCGTGCGTTCACTAAACTTTTCATAAAAGATGTCAACCCGCACATGTTTATCTACATGTAACGTGTAAGCGATCCCCAGCAAAATGGCCGCGTCAAAGAGGTGCCACTCCAGCTCCTGAAGCGCGATGGAGCCGCTGTGAAAGAGGTAACGGCGCAGCGCGTCAAAGAGCACCAGCACCACCAGCAGCGCGAGCGCCGCGACACTGACATCGGAGGCAACACGGCTCAGGCGGTCAAGCCACTTCATATAAAACTCGGCGCGTCGTTGGCAAAGAGGATGATATCCCCCGCTTTGGTCTGCGCCGCCAAAACGTTTTGCAGGGTACTTTTATCACTAAGCATAATCCGTTTGGATACTTTGAGGTGTTGCTCAAAAAGGGCCGCATTGAGCGCTCCGGTAATGATGGCGATATCAAAAACCTCGTTGATGGCGCTAATAAGCTGCTGATTGAGTTCGGGCGTGGCTTCCACCAACCCCGGCGTGACGATCACCTTGCGTCCGTTGTGCAAGGAGCACAGACGGATCGCTTCGAGCATCCCGTCGATATTGCCGTTGTAGCCATCATCAAGGATGATCTTGCCGCCCGCGTCGATGCGCTCAAGACGGTGCTCTACGCTGCGCAGTCGCGCCACCGCGCGCACGATCGCTTCATTTTCCATCCCAAGTGCCTGAGCCACCAAAATCGCGGCATTGATGTTGATGGTTTGAAAACCGCCAAGCACCTTGGTCTCATAGTGAAGGCCCGATAGATCAAAGCTCGTCCCCTCCAGCGTCGCCTCTACATGTAGGAGCGCATCCCCAAAAAAGGTCACTTTGGGATGC
>DZBC01000030.1 GCA_022729835.1 Sulfuricurvum sp.
CGTTGCTGCGCATGATAAAAGGCGACCGAAGTGGTACCGATGCCATGTGTCTGAAGCAGGGCATCGCTACCGATCGAGGCGATCATAGGATCATCCACGCTCCATAGTCCGTTGTAGCTCACCTCTTTTTCGCTTCCGTCGCTGAAGTGGGCATAGGCTTTATAAGCGGCACCTGCACCCAGCGGAAGGGTGAGAACGGCAGGTTCGATCCGTACCTTTTGCAACTCTGCGTCGCTTACATGTACCTCAAGCGCACGCTCTACGCCCGCATACGAGAGCGTAATCGTCGCCACTCCGACTCCATGAGCACTGATACGCCCCGATGCGTCCATCGTAGCGATCTGCGGATCGTTGCTGCGGCTTTGTAGCCCTTGGGTGAGCAGCATCGTTGAGTGGTCGGCAAAGAGTGCTGTAACCGCAATGCTCTCACTGTGTGTTTTGGGCAACATCAAGGTGTCAGGCACCGGCAGCAGCGCCTCAAGCGCAAGCTCTTTGACGCGCAGCGACGTCGTCGCCACCATAGCGCCGTAATAGACGCGTATCTGCGTCTCACCAAGCGCATAGGTCGAAAGGAGGGCGGTATCATCGAAGGCTGCCACCGCAGGATCAACTGTCTCAAAAAGAGCCGATCCCGTAATATTGACAATCCGGCCATCCTCAAAGGTGGCTATGGCCGCATAGGGATAGGCCATGTGTAGCGGAAGCTCAAGCGCCTGAGGCACCACATCGATGGAGCGCAGCGCCGATGCGTTTACCTCCACTTCGACCCAAGCAGTGACGCCCCCACTTTGTATCGAAATGCGGCAGCTTCCCACTTTATGTCCATAAACACGCCCCTGTCGATCAACGCTTGCCACGCTTTCATCGCTGCTTGAGTAGATCAGAGCGCCGCTTAGCGGCAAAGTGCGTCCGTCGCTAAAACGTCCCGTTGTTTCAATCAGCGCGTCAAAGCCGACAGAGAGGCTAAGACGTTCGGGAGTGTTGAGCAACTGCTGCAAAGCCACATGATCGACAACCGTTTGTGTGGCGGCGCGGTGTGCATGATAGTGTAGATCGATTTGGGCTGTTCCTGCGTGAGCACTCTGTACCCACCCCTCAAGCGAAACCGATGCGACAGAGAGATCACTGCTGATATAGAGATAATCATCATTGATCGGCATCGAGCGGCCATCACTAAAATAGGCCCGTGCTCCAAGACGGTAGCGCATCGACGAAGCCAGCCGCAACCCCTCAGGATCAAGCTCTATGCGCAACAGCTCCGCATCGTTAACCTCGACGATGGATCGGGCACTTAAACCTGAAATACGCGCTTCAATCGCCGCCTTACCCAAACCGCGTCCATAAATCACACCCGTCGGCGACACATCCGCAACCGCAGAGTTGTTGCTCTCAAAGCGCACATCGTGTTCGAGTATCTGGGTGCTGTTGTCATCGAGTACGGCAATTACCTGCACCGTAGTTTCAAAGCCCAGCGATACCACACTGCGTACATTTTGCAGGGCCAAATGCGCTATTGTTCTTGTGCTTGCTTCAAGCGTCGCCTCATCATGCCAATGTCCATAATGCACGGCGATACGTGCGCTCTTTGTCCCATCTATTGAAAAAAGTCCGCCTGAGCGTACATCCACGCTCCCCTCTACGGCTTCCCAAAGCCCGTCGTAGGTGATCTCCTTGCTTCGTCCGTCGCTAAAATAGGCCCAAGCGCGGGCCTGATAGGTCAGGGAACCGATCAATTCATTACGCGGCAATGCGATCTCAATGCGTTCGATCACCGCCGCATCGACGCTCAGTGATAGCTGTGCGCTGTATGCTCCATAATGTACATGTAAGGTACTCTCACCCGCAGCGTATGCGTTGATCACCCCTGTTTCATCAATCGTGAGTATCTCTGGGTGGTCACTTTCAAAACTTAGGTTGTACTCCAGCGGTGCGAAGGTTCCGTCTGCATACAGGGCGTAGACCCTCAGGGTTTCGCGTTCGCCGATAGAGAGTGTATTGCGGTCGATCTGCAAAGAGAGTGCCGTAATGTTTTGATCGCTTACATGTAGGTCTATTTCGCTTTGTTGGTTGTGATATTTGAGTTGCAGACGGCTCACGCCGGAGGCTTTGGCTTCGAGTAATCCGTCGGCAGTAAATTGGGCAACACCCGTATCGCTGCTGCTCCATGTCGCCGCATAACTGATCTCTTCGACGCGTCCGTCACTGAAGTAGGCGTGGGCCGATAATCGGTTAACGCTTCCGACCGAAACGCTCAAATCCCGTTCATCAATACGGATGCGCTCGAGCGGTGCGTTGACGACTTTGACAGTGGAACCAGCACTCAAACCCAAAACATAGGCTTCAATCGCCACGGAGCCCGAAGCACTACCATAAATCACACCCGTCGGCGACACATCCGCAACCGCAGAGTTGTTGCTCTCAAAGCGCACATCGTGTTCGAGTATCTGGGTGCTGTTGTCATCGAGTACGGCAATTACCTGCACCGTAGTTTCAAAGCCCAGCGATACCACACTGCGTACATTTTGCAGGGCCAAATGCGCTATTGTTCTTGTGCTTGCTTCAAGCGTCGCCTCATCATGCCAATGTCCATAATGCACGGCGATACGTGCGCTCTTTGTCCCATCTATTGAAAAAAGTCCGCCTGAGCGTACATCCACGCTCCCCTCTACGGCTTCCCAAAGCCCGTCGTAGGTGATCTCCTTGCTTCGTCCGTCGCTAAAATAGGCCCAAGCGCGGGCCTGATAGGTCAGGGAACCGATCAATTCATTACGCGGCAATGCGATCTCAATGCGTTCGATCACCGCCGCATCGACGCTCAGTGATAGCTGTGCGCTGTATGCTCCATAATGTACATGTAAGGTACTCTCACCCGCAGCGTATGCGTTGATCACCCCTGTTTCATCAATCGTGAGTATCTCTGGGTGGTCACTTTCAAAACTTAGGTTGTACTCCAGCGGTGCGAAGGTTCCGTCTGCATACAGGGCGTAGACCCTCAGGGTTTCGCGTTCGCCGATAGAGAGTGTATTGCGGTCGATCTGCAAAGAGAGTGCCGTAATGTTTTGATCGCTTACATGTAGGTCTATTTCGCTTTGTTGGTTGTGATATTTGAGTTGCAGACGGCTCACGCCGGAGGCTTTGGCTTCGAGTAATCCGTCGGCAGTAAATTGGGCAACACCCGTATCGCTGCTGCTCCATGTCGCCGCATAACTGATCTCTTCGACGCGTCCGTCACTGAAGTAGGCGTGGGCCGATAATCGGTTAACGCTTCCGACCGAAACGCTCAAATCCCGTTCATCAATACGGATGCGCTCGAGCGGTGCGTTGACGACTTTGACATCCACGTAGCTTTGTGCGTCGCCCGTCGCAAATGTGATACGGCTCTCTCCCGCCTTCTCCCCTTGGATGTAGAAGCGCTCATCGATGGTTGCCACGGCCGCATCACTGGAGTCAAACCGGATATCTTCATCCAGATACTGTGTCGCGTTGTTTTCAAAGAGGCCCAGCAGCGAAAGCGCTTTTTCAAAACCCTGCGATACCGTCAGACGTTTTTGTGAAGGGAAAATCTGAGACAAGGCCAGCACGTCGATCTGCGCCTCCGCCTTGACGCTATCATCGAATTTTGCCCTTACCCGTGCCAGACCGCTGGCTTTGCCGCGTAGCGTTCCGGTTTCTGCGCACTGCGCCACCTCAGGCTCGAGCGAACTCCAGATCACTTTGTCGGTCAGATCTTTTTGGGTACCGTCACTGTAGTGTCCGATGGCCCGAAGCTGCATCGAAGCGTTTCGCGGTAGGATTTTTCCTTTGGGTTGGATGACGATGCGCTCAGGCGTTTTGGGCTTTTCAAATCCATCACACCCCCAGAGTGTCAGCAGAGCTGCCAGTGCTATCAGGTAAAAAGATAAGATGCGCATATGCCTTCCTTAGTAATAAAGTTTGTACTGCAAGTGCAGATCGAATAGACGCTCTTTTGTACCGCTTAGTGCTTCACTATACCCAACACCAAAAAGCAGATGATCTTGATTCCACCAAGAGCCGCCGATACCCAGACCCATCGAGTAGCTAAGCTGGCGCAACGTGCTGTTGTAATAAGGGCTAAACTCAGCATAAGGTCGCCACACGCGGGTATAGGTGGTCGCATTGGAGTTACCATAGGCCAAGGCTAGGCCAAAATTGTCAAACGCATCCGGCAGGGCTTTACTGCGCAAGGGCTGAAGGATGTCAATCATACCTTTGCTGCCCGAAAACTCCCTGTAGCGACCGAAATCATAAAAAATTCCAGCCAAAAGATCGGGATAACCGCTGCGCAACACCCTTTGTATCTCCACTCTGCCAACACTGCCATAGCCCAATGCTACGTCATCTTGAGAGGAGAAGCGGGTGTGTCCAAACGACGCCGAGAAGCGCATCGAAGAGAGATGCTGATAGTCGATGCGACCAGAAACGCTCTGTTTTTTACCGCCCAAAACCAGATAGAGACTCTCATTGGCCGCCGCGCCGTCTTCGACCGACAGCTCAACGCCAAGCTGTTGCGTCAGCGCATAGGAGAGCAAAGCAGAGAGCTCATAGTAGGTCTGCATCGCACTGTGTACTCCGCCCCAAAGTGTGAAACGACCCCGTCCAAACTCGCGGCTCAAACCTATGCGCACCGTCCGGTCATAGTAGGGCAGGGTAGACAACTGCTTCTTGCGAAAATGCTCATTGCTCGCAATGGCCGCTTCTGTCTGCAATCGCCAGCCGCGACTGAGGTAGTGGCGCTGTTCAAAGCTGGCATAACGCTGCGTCATCTGACTGCGATCAATGTAGCCGCCGCGCAACATCAGCGTATCGGCACGCTCCTCTTGCAGATCACGGTATTGCTGGTAGAGCAGGGGATCGTGACTGTTGTACTCCATAGCGTCAAAGGCCATGGTCTGCGCCAGCGCGACATTAGCGGTACTGCGCGCCGCAGTCACACGATCACGAATGGGCAACACGGCACCATATTGATCAAGCAGATCAAGCATGGCCGTGCGATCATCGGCGTGCAATGCAGAGCTTAACAGCATCCACGGTTCGATGAAAACCAAGCCGCGCTGTAGCATCCGCGCTTGAGCATGTGCATCGTTGCGCAAGGATCGAAAGATCGAGATTTCGGTAAAGGTTCGCGCCGATAGCACCGCAGGAGAAGCCTTGAGCAGCGCTTCGAACTGGTCGCTAGGCAGCACCGTCAGCGCTGTTTTGAGATAACGTTCAACAAAATCACGGTCATTCATGAGCGTAGGATCGGCAAGAACGCGTGCATGAAGTTTCTCAAACAGTGACTGCATCACCCCGATGTACGCATCGTTCTCTTCGCGTCCTTGCATGATGTAGGCATACATCAAAGAGACATCAATCCCCTCTTCGTCATGATCAAGGAGGCCATCAATATAGATCCACGCCCGATCGGATCGTTGAAGCGAAAAGTGTCCCACCGCCAGCGGCAGATGTAAAGCAATGGGGATTTTGGAGCGCTCCTCAATTTTTTGTATGAGTGTCTCTAATCGGTAGTGGTCTTTGACGTCAATGTAGTACCACAGAAGGCTTGAGAGCGCAGAGAGCGATCGCGGATCAAGGCGCAAAGCCTCATCTATGGCCTCGCGGGTCGCGTCATGCTCCTGGGCAGCTTGGTGCATGCCGGCTTTGATCAACCAAAAGGCAATCTCTCGCTTGAGCAGCGTGGCGTGCTCTGGGGTAAGGGTGTCAAACGCTTTTCTAAGCGACGCCTGATCATTTTCGGCGACCAAAAGATTGAGATAGGTCAGAAAAATATAACTTTTTTGATGAATTTCAAACCCTTGATACGCGGCGCGGATGGCCAAAGGTCGATCTCTTGATTCGTAATAGTACAAAATCCGTTCATAATCAACCAGCCGTGCCGACGACGCCTCAAACAGACGGCGCGATGCTTCGGCGGCTACGCCGAAATCCTTGATGTACCATGCCAAGTCGCTGAGCTGTTCTAAGTAAGCAATCGGCGGCGTACCTTGCAGGTCAGCGTCGCGCAATACGCTGTAGCTTTGATCGATGCGTCGCGTGGCGAAGTAGAAGTAGGAGAGCAAAGAGGCAGTCTCGGTATCGACCTTGTCGCTTTGCCGGATGCGGCTTGCTACCTGCTCCGCTTGATCGAGCATACCGATGTTGATGTAGAGACGCAATGCCTCGCGCAGCAGCCACGGTTCGTGCTTGGCTTCATACAGATCGACCAGTGTCTTTGCGGCGATTTCCGGCTTGCCGAGCGCGTCATAGAGAAAGATCATATCTTTGACGTTTTCATGTGTGGGTGCCTTGAGCGCTTTGGCTCTGGCGATGGGGGCTGCGGTGGTGTATTGATAGGCGCTAAGCGCATATTCATAGAGTTTTGCTTCGATACTTGGCGAACGGGTCGCATGGTAGAGCTGCAGATAATGCTCCATCGCCTCCTCCCGTTTATCGAGCCACTGGGCCACTTCAGCCATTTTCTGATGCCAATACGGCGCGTCGGGGTAGCGCTTCAGCGCTTTTTTGGCCGTTTCATAAGCGTGTTCAAGATCACCAGCATAGACGAAGATCTGAAACATCAGCTCCAACTGTTCATCACCAGACACAATCAGCGCTTCAAGCACCGTATCGTCGGCTTTTGGAGGTGAGGGTTGCGGGGATGGTGAGGGTAACTCTGCAAAACGGTAGCGATAACTGCTCACCACTCGGGCTTGAGCATAGCGTTTGGAAAATTTCCCCAAATGTCCCCAAGCCTGAGCATACGTCTCAAAACAGCCGCAGCGCACCGTACTTTGCTTGCCGATCGTCATCCATAAGCACGACTCGTCAAGTGTTAGCAGAGGCTGATCCAAACGGCTGGGTTGACTAAGCAACTGCACACTGTAGCAGCTCTCCTGCGCCAAAACCAAAACACAAAGAAGGCTCACACCAGCCAAAACACGCAAACTCATGGCTGCCGCCTAAGAACTTTAGATGCCAATCGTCGGGCCTCTTCGAGCTGCTCCGAAGCCAGATAGATCCGCATAAATGCGTTGCTGACTTTTGGATCATCCAAGTAGCGCTCTTCATAAGCGTGCATCACCTCAACAAGCCGACGCTTCAAGCCTCCACTGCGCAACCAATCAAGCGCGCGCAACAAAATCCGCACATCTCCGCTTTCACGGTAGCGCGCAAGCATCAGATCGGCCGCCGCCTCATAATCACCCAAAGCGGCATAAAGCATCGCAGCTTCATTGTAGTAGCGCGGCTCATCTAATGCAAGCTCCAAAGCGCTCTCAATCGCCCGATCTTTTCGCTCAGATGCTAAGGCCACGTGATAACGCGCAAGCAACCACTGCCGATGGTGCGCACCGTCATGACGCAAGAGCGCCTCTACGCACTCAAATTGCTGATCATACGCCCCGAGCGAACCCGCTAGATAGAGGCACTGCTCCAGCCAGTAGGGTTCGTTAGAGCGTGTAAGTACGCTCAAAAAGGCGAGTGCATGGTGTGGCTCTTCAAGCTTCATCGCCTCTTCAAACCACACTTTGGCCAGATCAATATCCTTAACCCCCTCCGCTGCAGCCTGCGCCATCAGTGCCCTCAATGTGTCGTCGATTTTATTTTGCTCTTCAATCGCTACATGTAAGGCCCGTTCGGCTTTGAGCAGACGATATTCCAGCAGGCGCCGCTGCTCAATCAGCGCAGGTACATTACTCTGACGCAGCACTGAGAGGAGTTCACCCCCCAAATCGAGCTTGCCGCGCTCGATCGATAGCTTCGTCAAACGCACCAGCAGTTCATCATTCTGGGGTTCAAGTTTGATCATGTTACGCAGATACGCCGTCGTGAGATCGTAGTTTTTGCTCTCGGCTAGAATCTGCTCTTGTAGCATCGCTTTGGGATAGAGCACAATCAAAACAAAAATAAAAATTGCGGCAATGAAGAGCGTTTCACCATACGTTGCAACTTCGAACTGCTTATCGGCATGCGACATTGATCACGGCCTCCTTTGCTTTCTCATATTCAAGCTCTACAGTCTCGCCGATACTGCGACGGTGCGACGGTGCAGGATCACCGTGTAGTGTGCATCCCTTATCGAGGCTATAGCGCAACTTTAGCGGCACTTCTCCTTTAAACACTAGATGCTGCCGCTGAGATTCAAATTGCATCGAGCGCAACGGCGCGTTAGCGTCGATAAGATACGACCCTCGCTTCTCACCACGTGCTACAAAATGCTGCGAATCAGGGGAAAGATGCACGTAGTGTCCCGATTCATGACTCTTGAGACCTGCAACCCCAATACTACGGCGCGGATCGATATGAATATCGGCATCGACCCGCAGCGTTTTGAGCGTGTCGGCACCTTTGATGATCCACCCCTCGTTATGTGTAGCGATCGAGAGCGCATAAAAATCCATCACCTTAGGAATAAACTGCGACGTAAAAATCGGCATCGTCTCTTGCTTAATGGCCCATTCGTAGACACTCTTGAGCGCGCCTAGTGATGCCTCTTTGGAGCCGGAATAGGTGTGGTAATAGATGTCGATCGGCTTAAAACGCCGCGGTGTATCGGTGCGTTTAAAGGTCTGAATCACCTTTTTAAAGCCCCAGTAGGGTCCCAGCCAGTTGTTGGTGAAGACGTTCTCATTTTGTTGCCCCGTAAAGATCTGGTAGTGATCTCCTCGCTTGATTCCATAAGGGGCAATAAGGCTAAGCCACGGCTTGTCATTAGTAATCGTCGTATCACCACCGTTGATCTGTAGATGGTTGTTTTCATACATATACGCTAAAGTTTCAGACGTCGGCTGGCAATCGCCGCTCCAAAAGGTAACGCGCGCGGGTCGCTCTTTTGGAGCAAGACGGGTATTGATATATTCCAGCGAGCCGCGAATCTCTCGATCTACGGAAAAGTCGTAATCTTTGATCGGCAATCGATACTCGGCATCGAGCTTGTCATTAATCACATGAGACCACATGAACGGGTGAGTATAGGTATGGGTTGCCGCCTCGACATGCTCAAGGGCAAAAATATTACGTGCGATCTTCTCCAACGAAGGGGCATCTTCGGGATAGAGTCCATGCGGAGCAATTTCAGCTTCAATGACTGACAGTGACATTGGAATTTTATAGCGGGAAAAGACCTCTTTGTAGAGCACTTCAGCACTAAAGAGTTCACTATTCCACTCGGCACGGTTCATAAAGCCATCGCCGTCCATATGGACAAACAGAAGCCGCCTTCCATTTTCCGTCGTGGGGTCTGGGCTTGGAATGGGCTTTAACCGTAGTGTTCGCGCAAACAGCTCAAAGGGGTTTGCTACCCATAAAATCTGACCTGTCAGCTTCTCATAGGTTGCTCCAGCCAGCGCATAACCACCCCATGGAGTGATAGCAGCCAATACATTTTTACGCTTATCACCTTCAAAACTTAATAGTTCATCGGCGTTCATCGGCATAAACTCATGGGAATGCATGGGCGGCGAAGGTTCAATCTCAAAACCCATTAAAGCAGGATCATAGCGGCTGTTTTGTAGCTGCGTAGCACCGCTCTGCACTGTTTTGATCTCCAAAAGATGGAGCACATCTGCATTGGTATCCGCATTTAATCCTTCAAAAAAAAGCATATAAAGCCCACTTTTTTTTAGCTGCTCTACCCATGCAAAAAATTTTCTTGGTTCTCGAAGCGAAAAGTCATCACTCCAAAACACAACACCAACGAAACGCATTAAAAAGTGTTCATCAGGCACTGCACTGCCTATATCATACAAAACGGGTATGTAGCCCTGATATTCAATCGGCAAAGCACCATACAAAAATGCGCTCGACTCCATCGGGTCGTTCTCCTCTTCAAGGTCATACAACACCAACACCTCACGCTTGAGCGCATTTTTGGATGAATGTCCAATCGTGTGCAAATCACGGTCGCTGATATAGGGAATAATGCCGTGTTCTTCAATCGCTTTGGCCACCTCAGGTGCTTCTTCAGATGCCTTAGGGTCAAGATAATCCAGCGCAATCACATCCCGTCCGTGTGCTTGAATCTTCCGTACTTGTGTTAGCAGCCACTCCCGATCTTCTTGGGCAACCTTTTGGTATCCCTTAGTATCGGGGGTAAGTCCCCGATAGAGCGACTCAAACAGCACCGCTTCTACCATAGGAGCCAAAGCATCGATCACTTCAAAACCGCGATTGATAACGATTTTGGCATCGGGATAGCGTGCATGAAAACGTTGAAACAGAGTGATGAGTCCCTCTTGCATCGCCTGACGCTTTTGCGGTGTGGCTTTAGCCATCATATAGCTATCTAAGGTATCAAAAAAGAAGTGGCGAAATCCCTTTACATGTAAGGGTTCGATCACCTGATCGAGCACAAAATCGTGATAGCCGCTTGCGGAGAGATCCAGCACCTTGCTGCCCCAAGCACTGTTTTCGCCGAGCATCCATTCAGATTTGAGTTGATCGAAATAACGCTGTCCCGGCTCCGCTTCACCCAGCGAAACATAGGCGTAGATGCTATCAGCGTATACTTTAAATCCGTGACTGGCCGTATTCACATGATCGGGTTGGACGATGATATAGTCATGTACGCCCAGTAGCGTATAGGGCAGATCATCACCATAATAGACTGCGGCGCTTTTGGGCACTGCCACACCCCATAGAGCCACCGCGCACACCCACCACAGCCACAATATCCTAGCGCAGCATGAAGGTTTCATAATCCAGCTCCTGTAGTTCGCGTCTGACGACAAGAATGCTCAGAATAAAGACGATGAGCAAAGAGACCGCGTAACCGTAGCCAAACATCGCAGGCCCCAGATAGATGCTGATCCACGTCAAAGAGGCATTGAGCACAAAAAAAGCGATGGTCAACCACATCGCAACACGCTTACGGTCAAGATAGTAAAGAATTGCCATTACCGACATAAACCCCAATTGCAGTTGCGCGCCTACGGTCAGAATATAAAAGAGCCCCAAATAGAGTTGCGGAATATTTAACATTCCAAAGAGTGTAGGGGCCGTCAAAAACAAAATAATATTGACGACCCCCTGAACGATGATGACCTCGCGTATGGAAAAGCGAATAATCTGTGCCATCTCATTGCGGTAACGACGGATAGCCCCCAGTGTCCCGCCACTGCGCACCGCGTCAAAAAAGAGATCATACTTCTCCGCGAAATCGGCTTCCAGACGAAAAAAGAAGATCGCCATCCCCGGCAAAATCGACAAATAGGCGATAAATATCGGCATGTCGTACACCACCGAAGCGTTCAAGTAGCCAATGACCCGAGCACCGGTGAGCGGGTGATACCAAAAGATAAACTTATCAACCCATGCCCCAAGATTATAAAAAAGCCCTGCAAATCCCAAGCTCCAGTAGAAATTCTGATTCTGAAAGAAACTTAGGCTGATCATGATTTTGGATTCGTAGCTTTTGGTAATCAGCGTCATCAGGATAACGAGCAGCAGGGCATTGCCCAGAAAAAAGATGAAAATCAGCGCTTCAAGCGTCGTACCATAGAGCATCGAAAGCAGAATAATCAAACCATAAGCAAGGGCATAGGCCACCAAAACACCACGGTAGTATTTAAGACTGACCGCCAGAATATTGGAAATCCAAACCCCAGAAAGTACCATAAACGTGGAGATGACGCCAATATTGAACCATACACTTTGGGACTCAAACACAAAAAGTACCAGCGGAATGACAAAGGCAAAGCCGCCTATCCATGTCATCAACAAAGCGCCATAGTAAGAAGGCAACACCTCATCTTCGCGGTGGGCGAAGATCATATTGGCGATATAGCGCGTAAAGGGAAGTTGTAAAAACCCGGTGACAATCAGGCTTGAGGCAAGCGCTATCGCGTAGGTGATAACGATCTGATACTGCACCGTATTGCTTCCTTTTTCGGAGGTTGCCACACCGATAAAGCCGACGATGATAATCGCAACAATCGAGATCACCCAAGGGCCAGAACTCAGCAGTGCCGAATAACCGTACACTTTGGCAATGGAAAGCAGGCGATCGTTGCGCAGGGCACGCCGTAGCTCGAAGCCTATGCCTGCCATGAGTTGATCGCCTCTTCGTAGATGTTGCGGTAAGTTTGCAAAAAAGTGTCTTGCCTATAGTAGCGCTCTACCCGCTCAAGCGCTGCGCGTTGCGCACGATACCACAACGCTTCGTCACTGAGAAAACGGATGTAACTCTCGGCTAGAGCAGAGGGATTGGCGATACCGGGGATGGCACCCGCCGCACCGATCGCTTCATCCTCCGCACCCAAACCACCCAAAATCAGATCACGGCAACTACCGACATCAGTAGAGACGCACGGCACACCCGCAGCAAACCCCTCTAAGATGGTCAGCGGCATCCCTTCGCTGATCGAAGTAAGCGTTAGCAGCCCTGTTTTGGGCAAGATGTCTTTGATATTTTGAAAGCCCTTGAACAAAAAGTGCTCTTTAAGTCCCATGGTTTCGACCATATTGGCGCACTCGGCGGCATAGTCAGGATCTTCATTCATCGGCCCAACCACCCACGCCTGAAGCTGGGGCATCGTATTGACGGCAATACGAATGGCACGGATAAAGGTCTTGATATCCTTGATGGAGACCACCCGCCCGATCAGGGTAATCACCTTGGGTACACCTTCCTCCCGCGCTTCGTAGGCTTTGCGCAGACCGTCTACATCTACTCCGTTGGGCACTACCTGAGTCTTTTCCCGCGCCGCGCCAAATCGTACCTGTATCTCCCGCGCACCCGAAAAGAGCGAAAGAATCGGATCAGCACGGCTGTAGCTAAACTCTCCGATCTGCTCAAAAAACGTCACCCACATTTTTTTAATGTAGTTGAACTCTTCGGGTTGCTTGAGCAAAGAGGCTTTTTTGAAATCGACCCAGTTGGCGGTGAGCATATCGATCTTGCGCTCTCTGGTGTAGATGCCATGTTCGGTGAGCACAAAGGGGCGGTT
>DZBC01000031.1 GCA_022729835.1 Sulfuricurvum sp.
TGTTGGGATCGAACGGTTCGTCGGGACCGACCTGCGTGACGCCATGCTTTTCCAAAACAGTCAAAAACTGTTTCATCGTCAGCTCCACCCCTTCGATCAATTTCTCAAGGAGCCCTTCGGCCGAATTACCGCTTTTGGCGGCATTGATCGCCCCTTCGAGCGAATCGATTACGGGGACTAGGTCTTTGGCAAATTTCTCTTGCGAATACTCCAAAGCCTGATACTTCTCCCGCTCCAGCCGTTTTTTGATATTGTCAAAATCCGCATGAACGCGGGCGTATTTATCCTGCATCGCAGAGAGTTCCGCTTTTAAGCGCGTGATCTCATCCTCGCTAGGCTCCACAACCTCACTCTGGGGCTGTTCTTCGCTCTCTTGCACTTCATTGTTCTCTTCGTTTTCCATAGTACCGTGTGACTCCTTTCTTGAAATCTGCAGGTATTATATCTGTTGAGTCATTTGCTGTCAAGTGGTATTTGAATGAATTTACTTATTAAAGTTTAGTCTTATAGACTAAATAATGCTTCCTCTTTCCAAGCGCATACATCGTACTCTTTTTTGGCGCAGATGTAAGAAGCCATCTGCTACAATGAATCAGAAAAAATCAAAGGAACACCATGAAGATTCTGATGACTGCGATAATGCTCACTATTTTTATCGCCGGTTGCTCTTCCAAACCAGCAAAACCGGCCTTTGACCAACAAAGTTACCAGCGCCAAAATGAAGCGGCTCAAAAGAGCCTCGACGCACTCTAAGCGGAAGTCGTGATGCGTTGGCTCATAGCCCTTGGCTTGCTCTTGGTCGTGTTGATAGGTTCGCTCTATCTGCTTGCTTTCAGCACGTTTGGCAACACACTTATCGCTTCAATCGCCCAAAAGAAGATGAGTGAGGCCTTACATGTAAAGGCAACACTCGATCCTTTTATTTTGCGTCCGGGGCGTTTTGAACTTTCACTGCAGCTTGATGCTGACAACCGCATCGATCTATCAGGAAGGTTCAATCTATGGCTAGACGATCTGGACCTCGTGTATCAGGTGCGCTTTGAATGGCTCGAAACGCTCGAACCACTCACGAAGATAAAGCTACAAGGACCACTGCAGCTTAGCGGTAGCGCCAAGGGCGATCCAAAAGCCTTACATGTAAAGGGCCAAAGCGACCTCGCCAAAAGCACGACCCGCTTTGAGGTGCGTCTGCACGACTTCTCGCCTGAGCACCTCACACTCTCAAGCCAAAACCTTGACCTACCCGCGCTGCTGCACCTGCTGCACCAACCCCACTACCTACACCAAGGCACGCTACAGCTAGACGCCACCATCGAAGCGCTCTCCTCTTCAACCCGACAAGGCGCTTTGAGCGCTACAATCAAAAACGGCGTACTCGATGGCCCAAGCGCCGCCGAAGCGTTGTCGCTTGATCGGATGGAGGATG
This sequence comes from Sulfuricurvum sp., assembly GCA_022729835.1. GTDB lineage: Bacteria > Campylobacterota > Campylobacteria > Campylobacterales > Sulfurimonadaceae > JAFGUB01. The sequence continues at coordinate 1,427 of DZBC01000031.1, forward strand.
CGGCTTTTGTGTTTGACGCTCAAAGCACGCTGGAAGTCTCGCACCTCTACACCCGCGCCCTGCTCGACTCCAGCCTAATGCGCCTCGAACTGCCCAAGGCCGACTACAGTATCGATACGGCAACGCTGGAGACTCCTTTTGTGCTGGATCTGCATGATCTCTCCAAACTCGCCTTTGTCGCCAAACGCCCCTTGCAAGGTGCCCTGCGTTTTGAGGGAGAGATGCGCCATGATAAAGCGCTGTATGTTGAAGCTTCAAGCACCGATTTAGGCGGTAGCATCGCACTAAAGCTCAACGGCGACAACGCCCGCGTAACACTCCAAGGAGTCGATACCCTCAAACTTCTGCACACCCTCACCTACCCCAAGCTCTTTTCATCGACCCTTGAAGGCACCCTTGACTACCACCTGCCAAGCCGCGCCGGACGACTAGAGGGAGCGATCAAAGAGGGGCGAATGATGCCAAGCGTAATGAGCAAGCTGATCTGGCAAACAGCGCACTACGACCTAACCAAAGAGCGCTTTTTCGGCACCCTCACCAGCGACATAGACGCACACAAAATCCAAAGCGATCTATCCTTGCAAAGCGGCACAGTACGCCTTAGTGACAAGGCGCTGATCATCGAAAACGACAGCCAAAAGATTCATTCCGATCTACATGTAACGATCAACAGTAACCCCTTCACGCTCAAAATTCGTGGCACGACACAAGAGCCAAAAATCAGCATCGATGCCAGCGAAATGCTCGAGAAAACGATTGGAAATGAGCTGAACAAGCTCATGAACAAACTACTTAAATGAAAGAGTCAGGCATGAAAGATATGCAAAAAATCCGCGATCTTACCGGAAAATTTACCCTACTCTACGCCGAAGACGAGTCTGAACTGCGCGAAAGCGTTGCCAAAGATGGCTTTGAAGCGCTCGACATCTACAAGCTCTGCCAACAGCTCATAAACGCCAAAATGTTTCAGGAGCACCAAGCCCACCTGCAAAACATGCTGCTGGAGATGGAGTACAAGAACCTTGCGCTCGAACAAAAACTCAATCAGCTCGCCTCAGCCAATAACCGTATCCGTCCACCCGAACCAAAAGGTGCTACAACACCCACAGAGGTCTATTTCGACCATCTCGATCCTGAACACAAAGAGGAACTCCTCGAGCTCTCAAGTGATCTCGATTATATGATCTTCACCCTCTTCTCGAAAAACGATCTGGATGATGAGGCGATCTTCGCACTCTCTGCCCATTTGCACAAATATGGTGTTATTCTTAACCACTACGTGGAATTCGTCGAGGTCGGTATCGGTATTGAATCACTCGCGCACTGTATTGCAGAGCACACGCACAAAGTTCTCGAACACCAAGAACAGAGCGGGGTCTATCTGGAGAGCTTTCAGATGACGCTTGAGAATTTCCGCCACAACGTCTGGAACCGTCGCGCCTCTGATCCTACCTTCTACAACGCCTCACTGCTGAGCGACATCAACTTGCTGATCGATTTTCTCAGCGGCAATGAGACCCAAGGGGAGATCGAGTTTTTCTAACTCCTCTTCGCTGCCGATGAAACGGATCGCCGCTATCTTCGAGGCGTTGATCTCAAGCAGCGTGATATAGCCCTCTTGATAGGGTAGCGTGCGGTTGTATGCTTCATCAAACGAAAGCAAAATGGGGCGCGGATAGGATTTCAAAGAGGGCTTCACAAAGAGGCTCCAAATACCCGAAGGCACCTGCGACACATCCACGATAAACGCCGAACGCGCATAGAGTTGCGGATGCGCCTCAAAAAACGCTTTGAGCATCGCGGTTTGGGCCTTGTCCCACGCGACCCACCGATAAGGTTGCGTCGCTTCATGGCTTTTGCCGAACTGATCTTCAAACACTTTTGGCGCCATCTCATCACCCAGTTGCAACATCTGCGCGCACAAAATCCACGGCACCATTAAAAAAAGCAGCTTCATCTTCACTCCTAAATCTTTATTTGAAGAGGGATTTTACTCAAAGATCGGCACACTCCGCGCATGAATCCGCTCACCATTGCCCTAAACTACCACGACCGTACCAAACACCGCCCGAGTCGCTACGCCGCGTCGCTGGGCTACATGGACTGGGCGACGCAGCCCGATCCCTTTCGCACCTATGAAGGTGCGCCGCGCTTAGAGCTGAGCATCACTTTAGAGCACCCCACGCCTCCGGGCGACCGGCTCTTCTCAAACGAGCTGCCCGTAGCGCCCTTACATGTAAAGGCCCTGTCGCAACTGCTGCAATTTTCACTGGGCATCGCGCAGTACAAAGCCTACGGCGACAACCGCTGGGCGCTGCGCATGAACGCCAGCAGCGGCAACCTGCACCCTACCGAAGCCTATCTGCTGCTTGGCCCCATAGAGGGGCTTAGCGAAGCGGGGATGATCGCCCACTACCACCCCCAAAGCCACGCGCTTGAAGTGCTCCAAGAACTCAGTGCGCCTACGCTTGCCAAGGGTAGCTTTGTCGTTGTGCTGTGCAGCGTGCTGTGGCGCGAAGCGTGGAAGTACGGGGAGCGCGCCTGGCGCTACGCCCAGCTCGACGCCGGACATGCCGCCCAAGCCTTACATGTAAGCGCTTCGATGCTGGGGTGGCACACCAAACTTTTGCCGCTGCACACCGCGAAACTCGAAACGCTTTTGGGGCTGGATACGCCTGAGCGCTTCGCGCCTCTGGAGCACGAGCACGCCGATATGGCGCTGCTCATCTCGCCGAAGCCTTTTGAGAGAAGCGTCGATTGGGAGCGTTTTGCCGCCACGCCCCACCCCTACCGCGCCAACACCCTCAGCCCGCAACACCACCGCTGGGAGATTTTTGAGCCGCTCGAAGCCGCCATGCAAGGCACCGTTCCGCCCTTTTCGCTCCCCTCAAACCCCCTAAGCAGCCCCAAAAACGCCTCAGAGATTATCCGCAAACGCCGCAGCGCGCAAATGATGGACCCGCGCACAAGCCACATCAGCCTCGCGCAGCTTCACGCCCTGCTGCGCAGCACCGCAGCACCTGAGGCCAAGGTGCATCTGATGCTCTTCATCCACCGCGTCGAAGAGCTCCCAAAAGGGCTTTATGCCTATGTGCGCGACGCCGAAGCGCTAGGGGATCTTCGCGCTAATCTGGACGCCGATTTTCTGTGGCAGCCCCAAGGCGAAGGGCTTTATCTGCTGCGCGAAGGGGAGTACCGAGGCGTCGCCAAAGCGATCAGTTGCACCCAAGATATCGCCGCCGATGGCGCCTTTTCGCTGGGAATGCTCTGCGCGATGCACCGTATGGAAGAGGATGCACTCTACTACCGCAGCCTCTATTTCGAGTGCGGCGCCATCGGCCAACAACTCTACCTCGAAGCCACGGCGCAAGGGCTGAGCGCTACGGGTATCGGCTGTTTTCTCGACGATGAGATGCACGCCCTGCTGGGGCTACGCAGCGAGCGCTACGGCATCCTCTATCACTTCACGATAGGCCGCGCCATCGTCGATATGCGGCTGCTCGATATGGCGCCCTATCCGCGCTGCGAATAGATCTCGATGCGGCGTAAGATAAGGGCGCTGGCGTAGGGGACGGCTTGAATGTAGAGCGTGAGTGCGAAGATGTAGACCTCGGTGATGGCACTGGTGTTCAAAACCACCAGAGCAGTTGCGCCGATAAAAAGCGCTGAGCCGAGCAGGGTTTCATAAAAGATCGGGTTGGCCGTCTTCTTTTTGGTGTTGCCCCCTTTTTCGGTGCGTTTAAAGGGGAGTCCGTCGCGCACGAAGCCGTCATAGACCGCCTTGAAGATGGTCAGTTGCAGGCTCATCGCCGCAATAGCGCCCAGCAGACTCTCTCTAAAGCCCACCCCCACGCGGTGACGGTAGAGAATGAAGGCGTGCAAGATATTGACCAAAAACGCGGTCACAATCGGCAGTGTGAGCGAAAGGGTCGGAATGGTCACACCCACCAGCAAAATGACCGGCACCCAGATGACGTTGAGTATCGCAGTGAGTGGTCCCATCGCGTCAAAGAGCCAGAGCAGCCAGCCGGAGACAAAGTGGTGTTTTTGCTGCGGTGAGAGGTTTGTCGCATCAGGCTTGAAGTAACGCCAATGCTTTTTGAGAATCTGAATCGCGCCATACGCCCAACGGTGGCGCTGGTTTTTAAACGCTTCGATGGTGTCAGGCAACAGCCCCCAACCGTAGCGGCGGTCGGTGTAGTGCGCACTGTAGCCCGCCTCAAAGAGCCGCAGCCCCAGTTCGGAGTCCTCCACGATGGTATCGACCCCCCAGCCACCGACCTCCATCATGGCGCTTAGCCGCACCATAAGCATCGTGCCGTGCGCGACGATGGCATTCTCTTCGTTGCGGATCACCATACCGATATCGAAAAAGCCCATATATTCGGCGTTCATCGCCGTTTTGATAAGTGATTCATCACCGTCGCGGTGGTCTTGCGGCGCTTGGACGATCGCCACTTTGGGATCTTCAAAGAGCGGCAGCAGATCGCGCAGCCAATCCTCACTCACCACATAGTCGGCATCGAGCACCGCGATAATCTCCGCTTTTGGGCTGGTGTAGTGTAGCGCGTCGTTGAGCGCTCCGGCCTTGAAGCCCTTACATGTAATGTTCAAAAAGACAAAACGCTCCCCGAGCTCCGCACAGAGCGCTTCAATTGGCTCTGTGTAAAACGCTTCTGGGGTGTTATTGATGATCACCAACACCTCATAGTTTGTGTACTCGAGCCTTGAGAGTGCGCGAAGGGTCTCTGCAAGTACGCTGGGCTGCTCTTTGTAGGCGGGGACATGAATGGAGACAAAGGGGGCGAAGGTGGCATTTTCATTGGGCGCAATCAACCGAAGCGGCTCAAAACCCATAGTGCATTTAAAAAGTTCATTGACCTTTGCGAGCGTCGTGACCGCCAGCGGCAGCATCAGCACGATCCCCATCGCCCACATGATCCACATACCTGCATTCATATAGTTCACAAAAGGGTAAAAGAGCGCCACGGAAAGACCAAAACCCATCGCCTGCGCCGCCAGAGCATAGGTCGTCGCATGGGCGAGATTGGCCCTTTGATGGCGCAATCCGAAAAAGGCAAACATCAGTCCAAAAAGAATAGAGAGTATCATCTGATAAGGCCAGTAAGGGTTGAGCAGGGTCTCCTGATCAAATTGAAACTTGGGTTCGCGCTTGGCGGTATAAAGCCCCCAATACGGCCCCACGCTCCCCTCGTGCACCCCTTTCCACGGCTGATCAAAAGCCTCAACAATGTTATAAGTCCACCCTTCGCGCTCTGCTTGTGCTACGAAACTGCTGATCATCTCGATCTGAAATATGGGTGAAGCTTTGGCCGCACGGTTGTTATAGCCCCGGCTGGGCCAACCAAACTCCCCGATCACTATCTTTTTGAGGGGATAGAGCGCGCCTAGCTCCTCCATGTGCGATTTGGTAAATTCCATCGTCTCATGGGTGTCGATACGCTCCCAATAGGGCAGAATATGCACATTAATAAAATCAACAGCTTCAGCGAGTTTTGGAGCTTTGATCCACACCGACCAAATCTCTGCCGTCGTCACCGGCAAGGCGCTCATTGATCGCACGGTTTCAATGGCTACGATCAGCTCCTCGGGTTTAAGATCATCACGCAACAACACCTCGTTTCCGACGATGATCGTATCCACCAGCGGCTGATACATGCGCAAAAATTCCCGCGCCCGCATGATCTCATAACTATTCTCCTGCGTATCAGGCCCCAACCAGAGCCCCAGATCAATCCGCAGATTGTGTGCTCTGGCATAAGGCGCAATGATAAAAGCGTCCTGAACAGCGTAGGTACGCACCTTTTTGGTGAGCGTGGCAAGAAGAGCAAAGTCACGATTGAGCTGTTCGTGCGTCGCTATAGAGCGTTCAAAACCCACATAGGGGTTATAAGAAAGGGAGGGCAACAGCGTGTCAATGCGCATGATGGGCGCAACACTCTGGCCCATCATGAGCCAAATCGTCAGGGGCAACAAAGTGCTCAGTAAAAGAGCTTTAAATATGGTACGCATTGAATCCTAATGGGTTACATGTAAAGAACGTCGGCGCAGATAAAACCACAATACCAACGCTAAAATCATCATATAAAGGCTGAGCTCTTGACCTTTGCTCATCCAACCGCCGTAAATAAACCCGAGCTGCACATCCGGCTCGCGCCAGAACTCCGCCACAAACCGTGCCAACCCGTAAGCAAAGCCGTAAATCAGCACCAATTCACCCTCAAAACGCTTGTGCAAACGGTACATGTAAAGAATCACAAACACCACAAGCCCTTCAAGCAGCGCTTCGTAAAGTTGGGAAGGGTGACGCAGCACCCCATCGACGTAGATACCGATGGGCAGCTCCGTAGCGCGGCCCACCAGCTCTTGGTTGAGAAAGTTGCCGATGCGCCCGAAGATATAGCCCACGGGAATCGCCGTCACCGCCACATCGAGCACCCGACCCATCGGCACCTTATGGCGACGATAAAAGAGATAAGAGCCCACAAAAAAGCCGATCACCGCGCCATGATAGCTCATACCGCGAATCCCCACGAACTCGCCCTCTGCGTTGTAGGGGTTGAAGATCTGCCAAGGAGCGCTAAGATAGGAGGCAGCATTGGGATCATAAAAGAGCACATACCCCAGCCGCGCCCCCAAGATCACGCCGATTTCCACGTAAATGAAGTAATCATCAAGCTGTTTTGAGGTGAGATCAATGGCATCTTTTTTGACGATCCATTTGGCGGCGTAGAGCGCGGTGAGCAAGGCCAGTACGTACATAAGCCCGTACCAGTGCACCGGTAAGCCAAACAGTGAAAAGGCCACCGGATCAAACTGCGTATAGATATGTTGCCAAAATTCCATCATCCGCCCCTTGTTTTAAATGCGCAAGTATAGCGCAGGGTACGCATCCTTTTAAATCGACCGACCTCTCCTTCACGCTATGTGTGCCATTTTTAGTAAGACTTTGAAGCTTACATGTAAAATCAGAATAAAATCGTTATTAAGAGCAAAATAGTGTGTTTTGTGTATTGAAAATGAAAGAGATTTTGTATAAAATATTCAATCCAATTTAAAAGGGGTTTATTTGAAATGTGTACAAACAATTGTTTTAACGGCGTGCTTCGGGATCAGCTCGCTCTGGGCAGCAGGTGGTGATATGGTAAACGCTTATAATCGAGAAATGAACGCGTTAAACGCTTCAATGCGCCTGATGAGAACGGCGGCAGATTATCAAAACAGCTCAAAAAGAGCGCAAGTTGAACAGTATCTACGAAAGTTGCACGGTGTTGTAGCACAGGTTCCTTCAAACGATCCCAACAAGGCTCAGATGGAAGCCGGAATCGCAGGCTTGGAACGCGGCTATTTGGACAATTTAAAAAAATTGGGTATTGCCGAACCCGATCTTGCCGTCAAAGCGACCGCCAGCCAACAATCATCGGCGCAAGAGACTCCCAAAGCAGCTACAGCGCAAGCCCTCACTGCCGAAGAATCACAGCGTTTGCGACAGTTTAGAAATACGTTTATAGGGCGTGATTATCTTTTTAGAAGCATCGACACCATTGCGCTTCAAGATTCACAATACCGATCCGAACTCGAAACTGCTCTTAAAACACTCCAAGACTTGCTAGAACCCATCCGTGCCAAAACATTCGACAGAGGGGTACTTAAGGCGCATGAAGATCTCAAAAATATCGAAGATGCCTACGCTGCGGCGTCCGGTATAAGCCAAAAGCAAGCTGAAAATGCGGGGGATGTCGATCAAGAACTTAAAACCGTTCAAGAACAGTTTGATCGTGCCACTTTTGATCCAAGACTCCAAGGAAGCTATGAAGATATTGAAAAAACTTCCGACGTCAGGGCTTGGGCTACCCAACTCAAGACATGGCAAGAGACCATTCCAAATATTCTTGCCTTTATTGAAAAAGCAAAAAACAACTCATCAAAAGCCCGAACGCCAGAATTTCAAGCATACGCCCACTGGTTTAAAAATTCGGTGTCCTACGGGATTGATGAAGCAATCAAAGATAAAATCAACAAATGGGAGCGTATCGCCACCGAAGGCATAAAAGTCGTCAACGTCCCTAACCCATCATATTTGACCGATGCGCTTAGCAGTCAAGAAGGGGTCAAAAGCGTCATGGATCGCCACAGCAAGGGGAAAAAGTTCTTGCTGAATCTGATGGCGTTTGAAGAAACTTACCATGGAGCCATCTCACCCAAAACACATGAAAAAGCCCAAAAGTACGAATTTTTAAGTGAAAAGCTCTCAGACGCATACACCCAAAATATCAAAAATCAAAGAATGCCTCAAGCCGTATCCAACAAACAAGAGCTGCTTGATATCGCCGATAGAATCCTTAAAGGCATTACTCCCGAATACCGCGTCTTGGGTCCCATCCAAAAAATGCGTATCACAAGCGACATAGAAGTGACTAATGAAATGCGCTTTGACAATGATGCATGGCGCCACAACCAATGGGAGACATTCGCCGTTGCCTTTGCCGAAGCCTACAAAGGCAAGCACTACATCACCTACGCCGTTTTCAAAAAAATCAATGCATACTACGCAGGCGTTCAACCTGTCGGCAGATGGTATTTGCTCACCATCACACCACAAGGAGCCGGCGAAGAGATTATGAAAGAGCACCTCTAAGCGCTACAATTACAAGCGAATCAGTAATCCATGAGACCGTTCAGGATGACTATATCATTTTCAATAGAGAGGAGTTTATGATGCAATGCCACGAAGTCGATTACGAAATCATGGGAGACGACCTTCAGGTCGTCGAGGTAGAGCTTGATCCGGGCGAAACTGTGATTGAGCGCTAATGATGAGTAACGATATCCACACCGAAACCATCACCCGCTCCTACGGTTCGCGTCTGGGCGACTCTCTGAAGGGAATTCTCTTTGGACTGGCACTACTGGTGGGCGCAACACTGCTCATCTGGTACAACGAAGGTCGCAGCGTAGAGCGCTCTGAAACGCTCTCGCAGGGACTCGCCGCTACGCACGCACTGCCGCAGCCGCTCTATGATCCGATCAACGATGGAAAACTACTACACCTCAGCGGCGAATTACGCGGCGGTTCTTTGCTTGACCCGCTGTTTGGTGTCCACGCAAAGGGCGTGATGCTGATGCGCCATGTCACCATGTATCAGTGGCACGAAGAGATCAGCGAAGAGACCAAGCAAGAGCTCGGCGGCAAAGAGACCATCACCAAAACCTACCGCTACCAGACCGCATGGAGCGATTCGCCCATTGACTCATCTTATTTCAAAAAACCGATTGAGCATCAAAATCCACCTTTTGCATACACAAAAGAGCAGTTTGACACCACGGCAACGCTGGGTGATTTTACCCTTGAACCAAGACTGGTTCATGAAGCCGACGGCTGGCGCAACCATACACCCCAAAACATCCAAACCGTGACAGAAGCAAAGCTGGTAGGTGACGCGCTCTACATCGGTGCCAATCCCGCTACGCCGCAAGTTGGCGATGTCAAAATCACCTACACGATCGTTCCAGAGGGCCTCTACAGTGTTATAGCCCGCCAAAATCCGCAAAAGATTCTCAGCTTTTACACCACACCTAATCTTGGCGAAATCGCCTTTATTCAAGCGGGCATCCACACTTCCGAAGCCATTTTTGCACAAGCAAAGCGTGAAAACAGCATCATGGCATGGGGGCTTCGCGCGCTGGGACTTCTCTTGATGTTTAGCGGCTTCATGCTCGTGATGGGGCCGCTCTCTACGCTGGCATCGGTAGTCCCTTTTTTGGGTAACCTTGTCGGTATCGGCACCGCACTGATTGCCGCCATTCTCACGCTGATACTTGGCGGCGGCATCATCGTCATTGCGTGGTTCGCGCATCGTCCGTGGCTCGCCGGAGTGCTATTGCTGCTCATTGCGGCCTTTGTCTATTGGGGAATACGCCGTAAAAAAGCCGCTTAATCCCGCAATGAAATATTGCCAATATAAAAATATGTTACCATGCAAGCCTATCTTGGGTAAAAAGGAGTCATCATGGAAATGGTCAATTGGTATGTCTCGGTACTGAAAAACTATGTAGGTTTTACGGGTCGCGCCGGTCGCGCTGAGCTTTGGTTTTTTGTTTTAGCAAGTTTCTTGATCTCACTGATCTTGAATATGCTCTCCAACACGCTTGGTATGATCTACGCTCTGGCCGTTATGGTCCCTAGCATCGCCGTGGGTGTGCGCCGCATGCACGATATCGGCAAAAGTGGCTGGTGGCTGCTCGTTGGCCTTATCCCCATCCTTGGTTTGTTGGCACTGATCTATTTCTACGTTCAAAAAAGTGATGAAAGCGAAAACATCTACGGCCCCAGCGCACCCGCCACACCGTATTCTCCTCTTTGAGGAGTCTACCCTTCAAGCGCCTCAGCAATCAACTCGATCGGATTTTTAAAATGCGCCTTCACCTCGGCCTCAAAGAGCGAGTTGGTGATCTGCATGCGACAGGCCGAACACTCCGCCGCCACAACGCCGGCACCGCTTTGCTCGATCATAGCCGCTTTGGGGCGACCCGCCGCTTGGGCGAAATGAAACTTTTCAGTCTGCATCGTCACCCCCCCAAAACCGCAACAGGCGTTGGGATCACTCATCTCTTTGATCGTATAGTTTTGCGCGATAAGGCGGCGCGGCTCTTGATAGACCCCTTGCATTTTACGCGCATGGCAAGGGTCGTGATAGGTTACATGTAAGGCTTTTTTGGGCTTTGACGCCAATAGGTTGCGCAGATGGGTGTGCTGTTCTAGCCATTCAGTGGCCATAAAGATCTTCCCTTTGAGCGCCGTAGCGCGCGCTTTCCACGCTTCGTCATCATGAAAAAAGTGCTCGTAATCGACCTTAATCATGGCGCTACATGTAGCCTCCGGGATAATGATCGCCTCGACCTCACCCATGAAACTCTCAAAATAGCGGATGTTCTTTTGGGCGTTGTGGCGCACGGTGTCAAAATCGCCCGTGAAATAAGCCGGTGCACCGCAGCAGAGCTGCTTTTTGGGGATCATCACGTCGATATCGAGGGCTTTAAGGATTTTCATCAGGCTATCGCCGATGCTCGTGTAGTTGTAGTTGGCCAGACAGCCGATAAAAATCGCCACTTTGCGCTTGCCGCCGTTATTGGTCTGCTCGGGGTAGGAGTTCAGAAACGAGGTTTTGGTGAGGCTTGGCAACAGACGGTCTTTTTTGATAATCGGCAGGCTAAAACGCGGCTCCATCGAGCTTTTGTCGGCATGGATTTTAAAGCCGCAGGTTTGAAAAACGTAGCCCATCTTGAAGAGCATATCATTGAGCACGCGGTGGCGCAACAGCAGAAAAAAGGCGCGCTTGTACCATGCGATCCCATAAATCTCCGCCAAGTCCGCGCGCACCTGCTCGATCACCATATCGGTGGGCAGCGCATTGGGGCAGACATCCACGCAGTTGGTACACAAAAAGCAGCTCTCGAAA
>DZBC01000242.1 GCA_022729835.1 Sulfuricurvum sp.
TGAACGGCTCTTTTTTCTCTTTGACGTGGGGCTGGGCTATCTCACGCTTAACCGCGACGCGCGCAGCATCAGCGGCGGCGAGGCGCAGCGCATCCGTATCGCGTCGCAGATCGGCAGCGGCCTTACGGGGGTGATGTATGTGCTTGATGAACCCAGCATCGGGCTGCACGAGCGCGACACGCTTAAACTCATCCGCACTCTGCGCTCTTTGCAGGAGAAGGGCAACACCGTCATTGTTGTCGAGCACGACAGAGAGACGATCGAACACGCCGACTTTATCGTCGATATCGGCCCAGGGGCGGGGCGCTACGGGGGTGAGGTGGTCTTTAGCGGTACACTTGAAGAGCTTAGAAAGGCGGACACCCTGACCGCCGATTATTTAAGTGGCCGTAAGAAGATCGAGTATTTTTACCGCCGTGCTCAAGAGCACTGGATCGAGATCAAAAACGTCTCGCTCAACAACATCGAGGACTTACATGTAAAGCTTCCGCTGAATAATTTCGTCTGTGTGACGGGGGTGAGCGGCAGCGGCAAGAGCTCGCTCATTCTGCAAACCCTGCTGCCCACTGCGCGTGAAATCCTCAACCACGCACGAAAGGTCAACAAGGTCGCGGGCGTCGAGATCACGGGGCTTGAACGGCTCGACAAGGTGATCTACCTCGATCAAAGCCCCATCGGACGCACCCCGCGCTCCAATCCCGCCACCTACACGGGGGTGATGGATGAGATCAGAGAGCTTTTTGCCAAAACCAAAGAGTCGCAGATTCGCGGCTACAACACGTCGCGCTACAGCTTCAACGTCAAAGGCGGGCGCTGCGAGAAGTGCCAAGGCGAAGGTGAGATCAAGATCGAAATGCACTTTTTGCCCGACATCATGGTCAAGTGCGACGAGTGTAAGGGACACCGCTACAACCTCCAGACGCTTGAGATCAAGTACAAAGGCAAAAGCATCTCAGACGTGCTGCGCATGAGCGTCTCTGAAGCGCTGGAGTTCTTCGCCCCCGTCCCCAAGATCAACATCAAACTGCAAACGCTTAGCGATGTAGGGCTAGGCTACATCACCTTAGGCCAAAACGCCGTGACGCTCAGCGGCGGCGAGGCGCAGCGCATCAAACTGGCCAAGGAGCTCAGCCGCAAAGATACGGGCCAAACCCTCTACATCCTGGATGAGCCGACCACCGGACTGCACTTTGACGACGTGAACCGCCTCACCCGTGTTCTGCACCATTTTGTGGAGCTGGGCAACAGCGTGCTGGTGATCGAGCACAACCTCGACATGGTCAAAAACGCCGACTATATCATCGACATGGGGCCTGAGGGCGGCAGCGGCGGCGGGCGCGTGATTGCAGAGGGGAATCCCGAAACAGTAGCTTTGGAGCATGAGCAGACGCTCAGCTATACGGGCAAATATCTTAAAAAAGAGCTAGGGCTTTAAGCCTTACATGTAAGGAGAAGAAGATGATCAAACATATCGTGATGTTTCAGTTTAAAGAGGAGAACAAAGCACACAATCTGCTTAAAGTCAAAGCGATGCTCGAAGCATTGCCGGAGCGTATCGAGCCGCTGCGCCACATGGAGGTGGGGATCAACATCATCCCAAGTGAGCGCGCCTTTGATCTGGTGCTCACATCGCTCTTTGATGATATGGCGGGTCTGGAGATCTACCGTGACCACAGCGCGCATCTGGAGGTCGTGGCTTTCATCAAAGAGGTGAGCAGCATGAGCAAAGTGGTGGATTACGCGCTTTAGACGCGCTCATACGCTAGGTGTGCCACGTTTCTCTTTTGGGTGTCAAACTCAATCCCCACCAGATAGATCGGCTTACCTTCTGCGACATACTTCTCATGATACTTTTTGGCTTTGATCTGCTCGAGCGCGCCTGAGCCATCGACCTTAAACTCAAAGAGATAGATCGATTCTGGCATCAAAAGGGTGAGATCAATACGCCCAAAGTCGGTCGCATCTTCGGCAATCACCCGATACCCCATCGCCGCAATATAGGCATAGAGCACCGAAGCGTAATACCCCTCGTACATGTAAAGCTTCTCACCCGTGAAGTTGTTATAAGGAATCGCCGCAAAAAGCGCGGTGATGGCATTTTTGAGTCCCTCAAGATTTTGCTCCAGCAGGGCAATAAGCATCGCACTAGAGAGCGCCACCGGGTTTCGGATGCGACTGAGAAAATCGGCAATCACCCCCAGCAGCGAGATCTGCACCTCCATATTGGGCAGGGCGAGATGGTAGAGGATCTTGTTGCCCAGCGTCTCTTTACGCTCGATGGTGAGGTAGCCCGTCTGCCACAAGAGCGTCTCGAAATCGATGAAGTCCACATCAAAGCTATCAAGCATCGCATCATCTTTGATCACCCCTTCTAGTGAGGGCAAAAAGTAGCGGTTCTTCTCAATCAGCTTCAGTAAAAAGGTGGGTGTTCCCGTAGAGAACCAGTAGTTGCGGTAGTCAAAACCGTTGGCAATAAAGAGCAAAATATCAAAGGGGTTGTAGACTCCTTCTCCTAGCCACTTATAACCGTTGTACCACGCCTTGATCTTCTCAAAATCTTGCCCCTCCAGATGCTCTGAAAAAACCGTCTCGACATCACGCTGTGTGTAGCCCGTGATCGTAGCGTAGCGCGGATGAAGCGTGATGTCTTGAAGGTTGTTCAGCCCGCTAAAGAGACTCACCTTGGAAAATTTACTCACACCCGTGATAAAGACAAACTTGATGTACTCATCGCTGCCCTTGATGACGCTGTAGAAGTTTTTGAGCTCGTCGCGGATAGGTCGGGCAATCTCAGGCGCTTCGATGTTGTCTAAGATGGGTTTGTCGTATTCGTCGATGAGGATGACGACGCGCTCATTGTATTTGAGGTAGGCCTGACGAATCAGATCGGCAAAGCAGTCGCCGGCAGAGAGTTGTTCGTTACATGTAACACCAAGGGCTTGCTGATTGAAATACATCAGTCCATAAAACTTCTGATGCAGATCGGCGACACAGTAAGGCCTGCCGTCGTTGAAGCTGATGCGGATAACAGGGTAAGGTTTGAACTCATACTTGTCGTAAATATGCAAATCTTTAAACAGTGCAAAAAACGCACCCATCCGGCCACCCGTGACGTTTTGATCCGGCCACCCA
>DZBC01000243.1 GCA_022729835.1 Sulfuricurvum sp.
CAGCGCTGGCTCTGGCGTCATCGTCGATGCGAAAAACGGCTACATTCTTACCAACAATCACGTCGTCGAAAACGCCTCTAAAATCGTCGTTACCCTACCCGAAAACGACAAAGAGTACAAAGCGGAAGTGATCGGGCTTGATCCCAAATCCGACCTCGCTGTCATCAAAATTGAAGCAGACGATCTACGTCCCATCACCATGGGCAGCTCCAAAAACCTCCAAGTCGGCGACGTCGTCTTTGCCATCGGAAACCCCTTTGGCGTGGGGCAAAGTGTCACACAGGGGATCATCTCCGCAAGGCATAAAAACAGCGTTGGCATCAACGAATATGAAAACTTCATCCAAACCGACGCCTCGATCAATCCGGGCAACTCCGGTGGCGCTCTGGTAGACAGCAGAGGTGCGCTTATCGGCATCAACTCCGCCATCATCACCCGTAGCGGCGGTAACAACGGCATCGGTTTTGCCATCGAAGTAGACATGGCCAAAGATATCGCCAAACGACTCATTGAAAACGGTAGCGTCGAGCGCGGCTATCTTGGGGTCAGTATCGGCAACCTCAGCCAAGAGCTCAAAGACCTCTATGACAATGAAGAGGGGGCCATCTTGCTTGATGTCACCAAAGGGACTCCGGCAGACAAAGCGGGGCTGATGCGCGGCGATCTGATCATCAAGATCGATGATAAAAAGATCAAAAATGCTTCTGAGCTTAAAAACACCATCGGTATGTACCAGCCCGACTCCAAAGCGGCTGTCACGTTTGAACGCAACAAAAAAATCCGCACCGTCACCCTCACACTCGAAAATGGAGATTTTGCCGGCGCAGGTGTCTCCCAACTGCTCGAAGGTGTCAGCCTTGAGTCACTGAGTGAAAACACCCGCTACCGCTACCGCATTCCAAACACCGTCGAAGGAGTATTGATCAGCCGTGTGAAACCCGCAAGCAAGGCCTCGGCGCAGGGCTTGCAAGAGGGAGACATCATCGTACAGATCGAAGATACCCTCATCACCGATCTAAATACCCTGCGCAATGCACTCGCAAGCTACAGCGCAACACACAAACGCGTCTACATCTATCGAGAAGGACGCATTTTCGTGGTGGTATTGAAGTAGGCTATAAGCGCTGAGAGCTTATAGTTCTCTATGCCAAACGACAACCTCACTTTTCTTGATGCGTTTAGAACTATAGAGCATCCCTATTTTCAACTACAGAACCACAAAACGCTCTTTATTCAAGCTTTTGCGCAAAACGCCAAATCGGTGATGCGCAGCGGCGACACGGATCAAATTGGCATCCTCTCTACATCGCTTTACGAGGCTCTCTTTGAAGGTTCTGGTGTATCGCTTCGCGCCACGCTCGATCGTATTCAAAGCCGCATCGAAGCGCCACACACCCTTGAAACTTTACTCTCGGACTTTTTTTATGTCGTTTTAAACCACTATATCAAAGCCGGATATGGTCATCAACTCGGCTGGAAACGCATCGCAAGGCTGAGCGACGCGGTTGATCGCTTTATTGACTGGAGCCGAACCCTTGATTACAGCAACGCCAGCGCCTCTCCCCTGCTCTCCCCCGAAGAGTTGGCCCTCGAAACGCTTGAACAAATTCGTCTTGGCGGCAACAAAATCGATCTGCTCAATACCTACATGGGCGTGCCCATCAGCTACAAAGCCCATGTTTTACACACCACCGAAAAGTGCGCCTATATCAAAGCCCACCCCATTCAAGAAGCCGCAGCCAAGCAACAGCAGGCGGTTTACATTCTGTCATCGGGCCTACTTGAAAACGATATTTATGCCAGAGTCAAACCGGTGCGCTATCGCGGCAATGTGCTGCTAGAACTACACAGCCTCCAACCCCTTCAAGTTGGCATCTACCGTCGCCAAAACATTCGTGTCGAACCGGAAGGATTGATCACCGTCTCCATACATCACGAAGAGCGCATCTATAAACTACAGCTTTTTGATCTCTCTTTAGGTGGAGTCGCACTGCTCAATCCAAAACATCTTCCATTGAATCTGTTTGCTTCAGTGCAGATCGAACTGCCAGATCGACTGTTGGGCAAAGCCATGGATATCAACGCCCGCTTGGTGCATGTTTCGGTCTTTGAAAACAATGAAAAGTACCATTTTCAACTCCATCTCAAAGGCTCAGAAGAGACACTATTGGGACGCTATATCAAACGTCGCGAACAGGAGATCATTCACACCCTAAAAATGTGGAGCTGATTCAGAACACCTAAAGCCTGCAAAGAGTACGATGGATTCAGTATCTTATAAGGAGTCCTGTCATGAAATCTCTTCTTTTAGCAGGCTGCATCAGTGCGGCACTATGGATGATGAGCGGCTGTTCCGTGGAGGAAGCGGCGAAAGATATCGCTGGTGTGGATGAAAGTGTCGTTTATGCGGTCAACGGTATCGCAAATGTCGGCATCGATGTCAAGGTCAACGACGACACCGAATATCTCACTGCGCATGGTAGCTTTGCCTCTTTTGCGATCGTCTCTCAAGACGACAAATACACCATATCGTACATCAAGCGCAGTGAAACGGCAGCGCGCGGTGCCGTCAAAGTGTCAAATAATGGCATCAAAGTCTATGGAGCCGCGGAGTGCGGCAGCAAAGAGTATCTGCTCGACAGTGTCGGTAGCGAAAAACTTCGGGTGATGAATCTTACCGATACGGCGCTAAGTGAGACGAATTTTCGCGTTACGAAAGACGGCGTAGATATTCCCCTACCCACGACCATAAAGGCCTGTGACATCACAAAAGCCTACAGCGGCTCAACCGTGGGTGTGTGGACTCTCTATCTCAACAACAAAGTGTATACGTACAACAACCCTCTTGAAGTCGCCATTGAAGTGGTACTATACAACGTCAACAGCGGAAATGAAACTTATGCCCTCATTCCGCTACAAGGTATTTAACCCAACACACAGGCTCACGAAAGCCTGTGTTTGTACTCCTCATACCCAAACTCCCGCGTTACATGTAAGCTTCCGTCTTGGCGTAAAATGCCCAGTGACGGTAGACGAATACCGTTGAAAGTAGTGTTTTTAACGAAGGTGTAGTGGATCTGATCTTCAAAGATGATACGATCTCCTACATG
>DZBC01000244.1:0-1173 GCA_022729835.1 Sulfuricurvum sp.
CTCAGGCTATCGTTGTGGTCTTGAGCTTGCAAGTCCGAAGCGGTGTCTTGCTCTTGAGGAGTGGCGTCAATCACGATCACGCCTTCGTCTTGAAAGGGTTCATCCGCGCTTGAAGTACTCTGCTGGGCGTTTTGGGTTCCAGGCAATGGGGCGATCTCCGCGCCCTCCTCTTCTTGCGGCAGAGTGAGCAACTCTTTGATCATCTCAGCCGCTTTAGAGAGGTTGAGATCGAAGCGGTTTTGGTCGCGTTGGCGCAAGGTTTCTAATTCGGCCTTGAGCGCCTCTAGCTCTTCGCGTAGGCTCTCTGCCTCGTCTTGACACGTACCCAGCGGTACAACGTTGGCGCCGTGCTCATAGACCAGTTCGCCGCCGTCATGGCCTTGTTTGATGTTTAGCCCAATGAGCAGTAGTAGCATGACCAGATAGAGCGTCGAAGCGGCCTGAGTTTTGACCCAAAGTGTGAGCAGCCGCAATGAAAATACGATCATCGCGAAGTAGATCACATAGGTGCCCAGCAGTTTGTGATCACCCAATTCAGCTTTGCCCGCTTCGCTAAGAAAGATAAAGGCTTCAGACCCATCAGCCTTACCCGTGACATAAAGCCCCAGATACAAAAGGACACCAAGCATGAGCAGCAGCGTAGAGGTGATGGAGAGGGCGCGACGTTTGAAATAGAGGTTGGAAAGCTCGAGCAACAAAACGACCACGGGAATGGCGATGGCAAAGTGCGCTACAGCAGGATGCAACAGTAGCGGCACCTCAAAGGGGAGTTCAAGCGGTAGCGAGAGTTCGGGGAGTGCCATTTACAGCTCGATCACTTTCCACGGGAGTCCTTGAACGTTCATCTCTTCCATAAATGGATCGGGATCGAACTGCTCCATATTCCACACGCCCGCTTGCATCCATTTTCCTTCAACCATCAGTTTGGCACCGATGACGGCGGGTACGCCTGTGGTGTAGGAGACCGCTTGCGATTTGACCTCAGCGTAGCACGCTTCGTGGTCGCTCACCTGATAGATGTAGATTTTTTTCGCTTGACCGTCTTTGATTCCCTCAGCCAAGATACCGATGTTGGTTTTGCCTTTGGTGCGCGGTCCTAGTGACGCCGGATCGGGTAGCAGGGTTTTGAGAAACTCGATGGGGATGATCTTGCAACCGTTGTGCTCGATCGGC
>DZBC01000244.1:1183-3099 GCA_022729835.1 Sulfuricurvum sp.
ACCCAGCATTCCGACGTTTTGCAGCGCGTTCATGTGCATGATGTAGCTTTGACCAAAGGTCATGAAAAAGCGCATACGCTTAAGCCCTTTGATGTGCTTGATCAAAGACTCCATCTCTTCATGATAGATGAGGTAGCTCTCTTTGACGCCCACTTCGGGGTACTCCCAAGGCATGTGGATCTCCAGTGGTTTGGTCTCGATCCATTTACCCTCTTCCCAGTAGCGTCCATTCGCGCTTACTTCGCGCAAATTGATCTCGGGGTTGAAGTTGGTCGCAAACGCGTAGCCGTGATCACCGGCGTTGCAGTCGAGAATGTCGATGGTGTGGATCTCGTCAAAATAGTGCTTCTGGGCGTAGGCACAAAAAACGTTGGTTGCCCCCGGGTCAAAGCCGCTGCCCAAAAGTCCCATGATACCCGCGTTTTTAAAGGCGTTATCACGCGCCCACTGCTCTTTGTATTCAAATTTGGCCAGCTCGGGGTGTTCGTAGTTGGCGGTGTCGAGATAGTGGACTTTGGTTTTGACGCAGGCATCCATGATGGTGAGGTCTTGGTAGGGAAGCGCGACGTTGATGACGATATTGGCTTCTACTTCGCGGATCAGCTTGACGATCTCAGAGACGATGTCTGCGTCTACCTTGGCGATTTCGATGGCACCGGAGGGAAGCTCTTTTTGGATCTCCGCACAGCGGGTGATGGTGCGTGAAGCAAGAACGATACGATCAAAAACATGGGCGTTTTGGACGCATTTGTGCGCTACCACGCGGCCCACGCCGCCCGCACCGATAATCAAAACTGTGGCCATAAAAAACTCCTGTAGAAAGATGAAAGGCTTTTAGAGTCGCATCATAGCAATTCGCGCCCAAGGAAGGGCTAAAATTGCGCAAGGGTTACATGTAAGATTTATAAAAACCCAAAAGCCACGATAAGTACGCACAACCAGATGGCAGCGGTGAAGAGTAAAGAGACGAAAACGAGGGCTGCACCTGCGTCTTTGGCCCGTTTTGCCAGCTCATGATGCTCCATGGTCACCAGATCGACGACGCGTTCAACGGCAGAGTTGGCGATCTCGGCCATGATGGGGATAAAGAGCGAAATCCACAAAATCGCGGCGTAAGCGAAGTCTATGGGCAGATACCATGCGACGACGCTCATAACGGCAAACAGCACGAGTTGAAGTTTAAACGAATTTTCATGTTTGGCCACCTCAAGGAGGCCGTTTAAGGCGTAGGTGGTGTTTTTAAACAGTGTGTAACGGGGCTTATTGAGCGGCATTAGTCTCCTTGAGTGCGGTAACGGCTGTTTGAACAGTTTGAGCGTCGCTGTGACTTTCGAGTGCCTCTCCAAAACGCACCCGAATGACCCTGCGCCAAAGTGACCTCTCACTCACGAAGTGTTTCTTGGCACGTGAAAAGGGGAAACTGCCGTAAATGCCACCGATATAATAGGGCATGATTGTAGCAGGAATCTCTTTGGCGATCAATTCAAACCCTCGGCGAAAGGGTCCCATTTCGCCGCTGTAGCTAATGGACCCCTCAGGGTAATAACCCAGTAGTTCTCCGTGACGCAGCGCGGATCTGGCCTCATTGAAGGCATCTTTGCTCGCTTTTTCGGAGATCGGGATCGCCCGTCCCAGCCGCCAGAGATAGTGCAAAATCGGCCAACGGTAGATGCCCCGATCCATCACAAAGCGGATGCGCCGCTCGATGGGAAACTGTGAGAGTACCCAATCGATCCAGCTAATGTGGTTACCCAGCAAGAGTACGCCGCCCTCCTTGGGCACCAGATGGGCGTTTTCGTAGATGATCTTGTAGCGGACGCAAAGCATCAGCTCAATGAGTACCCAAATGAACCAATCGAGGTAGCGCTGCAACAGATAAAGACTCATCGCAAGCCCCAGTGCACCCATTAGATAAA
>DZBC01000032.1 GCA_022729835.1 Sulfuricurvum sp.
CAACGCGACACACTCCAAAAGATTCGCCATGATTACGAGCATGCCCGCCTCTTTAGCTACTATGAAAACCGCCGCTTCAAGCTGTGCTATCACTACGGAAACAGTATTGCCAAATCGCTAAACGACCACGGCCTTGAACGCGTTCACGCATGGTGCGCTTACTACACTGAGGAGTTCGAAGCGGCCCAAAAGCTCTTTGCCGATATCAACTTACGCTACGGCCAAAATGTCGAAGACACCTACGCCTTCGCCCTCAGTGCCGCGCGCACTGGGCAGTTAGATCTCTCAGCCCAAGCCCTGATGCGTATCGAGCACGAGCTCAATGATACCGATCAGTTCAAGGTAGCCCAACTCTACAGTGATATCGAGCAGCCGCAACGTGCCAAAGCCCTCTTGAGCGGGTTGCCAAACAGCGAAGAGCGCGATGCGCTCTTGACCAAAATCAACAAAAGCCTCAAAAGCGACTACCGTGACAGCAGTGTTTCGACCGGTCTTTACTATAAACGGCGCGAAGGTGAGAAGGGCCGTCACTTTTTTGAAACGTACGCACTTCCTCTTGATCTGCATTACTACGCTACCGACTGGCATCTCTATATGCGTAGCGAAGCCCTTTACATGTATGATGGATTTCTAGCCGACAGCAACGGAAGCTATCTAGAATTCGGGCTTGGCGAGAGTGACCCCCGCTCAGATATTGTGGGTGATATCGGCTTTTATCCCACGCTGGGCTTTGAACTGCCTTGGCTCACGCTCGAGGTCGGCTCTACACCCCTGGGTGCGAAAATCACCCCAGAGCCCATCTGGTTGCTCGATCTGAGCCTAAAATCAGACGGCATGGGTGCCCATGTCGCTTTTGTACAAAAAAGCATCGAAGACACCATGCTCTCTTTTGTCGGAGAGCGCGCCGAAAGAGGATCGCTCGAAGTCAATTGGGGACGTGTGCTCAAACGCGGATTTCAAGCCGGTATCAGCTACGATGCTTTGGTGACACTGAGTCTGGATATGGAGTATTATCCGTGGATTCACGGCCTCAATGTGATGGAAAACCGAGAGTTCAAAACCGTTGCTGGAGCGATCTACCACAGCGCCAACGAAACCCTCTCCTACCTCGACTACGGTTTAATCTTTGTCTATGACAGCTACCGCTATAACAGCGACCTGTTTACCTACGGTCATGGCGGATACTTCAGCCCACAGGACTTTTGGATGGGTAATTTTCTGATCGACACCGGTGACACCATTGCTTCAACGCTCTATTGGAAGCTAAAGGCATCCGCCGGATTTCAGGGCTATCTGGTTGAAGATATCGAAAAATACCCACTTGGCCTACCAGATGACACACTGCCGCAAAGCATACAACCCGGATACCGTAGCGGAGGCTTAGCCTACAAAGCCGCTTTTGGTAGCGGTGTACGCCTAAGCGATCACGTTGATCTTAGCATGGCGTTCTCTTTTGAAAAGATGTATAGCTACCAACTGATGCAGGCCGGTTTCTCGTTGATCTACTTTTTTGACCGAGACCACCATAGTGTTCTGAAAAATTTCGAAGCGTCACATCATCTTGAAAAGATATTATATTAACCACAGAAAGGACTTATTCATGATCAACACTACACTCCTTATCGCTGCGCTCTGGCTGCTTTTTGGTTGTGCACCCAAAAGCCTCGTCGATGTTTCGAACTTCAAAGAAGGGGTGCAACGTATTTCCACCAATCTACTCTATGGTGTTGAACATCCCCTTAATGAGCGTATTGTCGTGTTGACTTCGCTTGTCGGTATTGACGATCTAGAACACTCCTCCTCTTTTGGACGCCTTTTCTCCGAATCGCTGATGACGGACTTCAAACTAAGAGGCTGGCGCGTGATCGAGTACCGCGGTACCGATATCGTCACCCTCTCCAAAGAGGGCGAATTTCTGCTCAATCGCGGTCGTCTCAAAGATGTACCCAAAGAGGCACTGGTACTCGTCGGCACCTATGGACGCTACAAAGAGGCACTGGTCGTCAACACCCGCTTGATCGATCTAAATGCCAATGAACTGCTCTCTGCAGCGAGCGTTTCGATCCATGATGCCGAATCCTTGCGGATGGCCCTACTCGAAACCAACACAACAGCCCCTTACCGCGTTGATATTAAAGCTGATGACTGTAAAAGTGCCCACCAATGCTGGAGTGTACTGCCATGAAAAGAACGACACCGTTTGCGGCGTTGGCACTCATCATACTTTTTGGTGGCTGCCAAAAACAAGGTGACCTCGAAGCCAAACACTATGCCAAAGTGCCCTGCGACGTCAATCGCGGCATCAAAGAGTATTACAACGTTGAAGTAGACTATATCACCCTCGCCCATGAGGCCATATCTGCGATGCTCAAAACCATTGA
This sequence comes from Sulfuricurvum sp., assembly GCA_022729835.1. Lineage (GTDB taxonomy): Bacteria > Campylobacterota > Campylobacteria > Campylobacterales > Sulfurimonadaceae > JAFGUB01. The sequence continues at coordinate 2,382 of DZBC01000032.1, forward strand.
AACCGTTCCCTCAAAGGTGTTGGTCACTGACTTCGTCGATTTGACCTCGCTGGAGAACTTCTCGCAACTGGGCTACGTCTTTTCCAACAGTGTCAAAAACGCTTTGATCCACCAATACAACATCAATGTTATTGAAGCCGAAGTCTCAAAATACTTCAAGATCTCCGGCAACGGACTCAAAATCCTCTCGCGCGACGTCAACACGATCCGAACCCAAAGCTTTGATGTTACCCGCGCAGTCGTCGGTACGTATACCTATAGTGACGAAGAGATCATTATTTTTGTCAAACTCATTGATCTGGAAACCGGCATCATCGAAGGCTCCTTTGCCAAAAAACTGCCGATGAACTGTGAGATGATGCATCTGCTCTCACGCAAATAAAAGGAGTGATTCATGTTGAAAACATTTATATTGATTGCGACGGCCACGCTAACCCTTTGGGCACAACAAAGCGTGGTCGCCAAAAGCGATCTGGATCTCTATCAAAACCCCAATGATCGCGCCCTTAAAAAAGAGCGTCACTTTCAAAAAGGCGATCGCGTCGAAGTGTACGGCTGCGACCGTTTTGGATGGTGTCGTGTTGATCGCGGCTATGTCAAAGGATATAAGCTTGGGCTAGGGCGCTCCACCCAAACCGTCGTCCGTTCCAAATCCTCGGCTCCTGCCATAGTAACCGAAAAGATCGACCTCTCGCTGTATGAACCACACTTGGCACCTGAGCACAACCGTTCGAACACGCCTACGCCAACGCTTTCGACTTCGGAAACACCCTATACACACTATTTTGAACCAAAATCTGCCCGCCTAAACGTACATGTAACGCCATGATACAATTTACTACGCTCCTTGCTTGGCTGCTACTCTTTAGTGCCTGCCAAACATCACAAGACGGCAATCGATACACCGGATCGTGCGCCTCGGCTCCTGTCGCATATCCGCTCAGAACCGGACAAAAAATCATCTTCTCTTCCCGCGATCTGGCTACCAATCGCCTACGCTACGATGACGGCTACGATCCCGTCGGTGCCGAGAGACTTTTTAGCGCATCGTCGGGCGGAATCGTCCAAGACGCACGCTACGCGCTACAATGGCAAGACAACGAAGCCGCCCCTATCGACGATGTAAACAGCGCCGAAGCCTATTGCGAAAGCCTAACACTTGGCCAATATGCTGACTGGCGTCTACCCAATAGCTATGAGCTGCTCACCCTCGTCAATCTTGGTGCCTCCACTAATGCCAAAGAGAGCTCCTTTTCGGTCATGCCTTTTGGAGACTACTACAGTGCCGATCGACTCAAACAGGCCCAAAAAGTCTATATGCTCCGCTTTAATCGCAATGATTTTACGATCATTCTGGCTCCGGAAACGGGCGAACAAACCACGCTCTACGGTATATTGATCTCACGCACACAAAATCCTTTTTATAATAATGATGGCTACCTCGCATCACTTTCAATCACAGAGACCTACCGTAATGAAGTCAACACAACGACCGTCGAAACTGTCAAACGCTACGATCAAAATTCAGGTCTTCCACTTGGCGAAGAGATCTATGTATCGGTTGAGCCCAATCCTTTTGATGTAGAACCAGAAGCGCTCAATAACCGCTATGTCAAATGTATCCGAGGCAAAGCGCTCGATCTGGGTTATTTCGAGCGCGATCAGCAAAATGAGGTCGTCACAGATAAGCGCAGCGGATTGATGTGGCAGGATAATATTGATGTTGTAGACCAGACCGTACGCTGGGGCGAAGCGATCGACTATTGCTCCGCGCTCAATCTAGGTGGGCATAAAGATTGGCGCCTTCCTACCATCACAGAACTCGCTTCCATCGTCAACTACCGCGAAGAGAGCGATTTTGTTTTGCACGACACCTTCCGCTACAACTGCCCCTGCCGATATCACTCAAACTCCAATGGATGCTTCGAAGAAGAGGATCTTTTCTGCCAACAGGCCAACTACCAGCTCAATACCTGCGGTCCCATCGATCAGCGTATAGAGCGCAATGCACTCATCCAAGAAAATGCCTACGATTTGAACAATTCGGAGCCTTATTTTAGAGTACGTTGCGTCCGTTGTGGAGCAGCGTCATGATGCGCCTACTCACCCTTCTTGCCCTTTTGCTGCTGCTCGTCGGATGCAACGGCGGTTCTCATGAAAATCAAGAAGAGGAACCCAATGATACTAATGCAAGCACTTTGCGCCTTCAACTAGACGACACGCCGATCCATCCGGGCACCTCCACGCCGGCGCGTCTCTATCTCGACGAATCCACCTCCATTCGCGAAGTGACCCCCAAAGCACTCTGGTACAGTCATGATATCAATACGGCCTATTTTGATAATGGTCGCATTCATGCCCAACGTGCTGGAGAGGCCAGATTCACCATCACCGTCGATGCGCATGAGTATAACCGCACGGTGACGATTGAAGATGCCCTGCCCGATCTCCTACAATGCAGTGCCCAAACACCCAATCCACACACGGACACCTCAACGCAACTGCGTTGTAGCGCCCATTTTGACGACAACACGTCACAAGAAGTCACTTATGATATTGTTTGGTATCTCTATGCCTCAGCCTTCACTTTAAGTGTTGACAGACGCTTACATGTAAAGCAAAAAGAGACTCACTTTATTCGTGCAAAATTCCTCAACCGAGAAACCAATCTCACCATCGAAGCACTGGAAAGCCCGCTCTTGGGTTTGTCGCTCTCTCGAGAGAGTCTGAGCCTGCACGAAGGAACCAAACAAGCACTCCAGTTGTATGCGCACTATGGCGACGGATGGGTACAGGAGGTGAGCGCCGACGCCAACTGGAGCAGTACTACTCCCGAAGTAGCCGCAGTCGATTCAGGAAACGTCAGCGCCCACACTCGCGGCAAAACCCTTATCAGAGCGACCTTTGGCGGTTATACTTCAGAACTCACAATCGATGTCAAACGTGCGGCACTTCAGCGCTTAGAGCTAAGCGTACCACAAAGCCCATGGCCCTATTTAGCACAAGAATCACAGATCATCGGAATTGAACGATGCATCGAAGCGACCGCTTATTACGACGACGGTTCAAGCCAACGCGTCACCGATGACATCCAATGGCGGATACTTGAGGGCCTTCTTCCACTCAAGAAAGCCAACTGTTTCCTTAGCCAAAAGGCCAACGATGCCCGCATCGAAGCACATTTTGGGGAGATGCTCACCCCTTTGCATCTCCCGCTCAAAGAGGGTGCACTTCAATCTTTTGATCTCATCTTCCCGACCACATCCATTGAACCTAGTTTTCAAACCACGCTTCAACCCTTTCTCAGCGATGCATCGGGAACCGTTTACCCCATCGAAAATGGTGTTTTTATGCACTCCTCCAACACCCAGATCGCAACCGTTGATTCGATCATGCCCTATCAAGGCCGATTTTGGGCGCATAAACCCGGTCCGGTGCGTATCGACGCGTCCTATGGTTCCCTTCGCTCAAGCAGAACCCTCCTTATCGAAGGAGCCCAGTTGCTGCGCATCGTTTTTGATCCAATGCCTACCAATCCGTTAAGTGTGGGCGCACACGTTGCACTCAAAGCCTATGGTTATTTCTCCGACGGTAGCTACCAGGAACTTGGGGCATCGCTACAGTACACCAGTAGCAACCCTTTTGTGGCCAACGTCGATCTCAACCAAACCCAAACAACGCTCAACGCCCTTTCAGTCGGATCAACCACGATTTCTGCGCGCTTTGAGAGTGTTATGAGCAGCTTTGATCTCAATGTGACCGCGCCTTCATTGAGTGCCTTGCAACTTATCGCCCCTGCGCCTACACTCAAACGTTCCGACGAAATGCGCCTAGAAGCCGTAGGTATCTACAGCAACGGCGAACGTAGAGACTTCAGCGACGTGGTCACGTGGAGTAGCTATCCGACGCAAATCGCAACCGTTGGCACTGATGGAACCCTCTTTGGCGCCAATATCGGCACCGCAGTAGTCACCATTACGTATGGCACTCTCTCTGACACCGCAACCGTCGAAGTGATCGAACCCGACCTGCTCTCAATCAAGATCCAACCCGACGCATTGGAAGTCGATGTCAATGCAATCGTGCAAATGCGGGCCATTGCTATCTACAAAGACGGACGACGTGACGATATCACCTCACGTGTCACATGGCGTTCACTCTATCCACAAAAAGCATCGGTCGACACCACTGGCCTTGTGCGCGGCCTAGAAGTCGGATCAGCCGAAATTGCAGCCTACTATAAAGGATATGAAGCGGTCCAAGAGCTGAGTGTTTATAAATCGCCAAAAGCCATTGTGATGGTTGTTCCATCGCAGAGCATGGATGCCAATACCACTTTGGAGCTACGTTGTGATCTTTACTACAGTGACGGCTCTAAAAGCAATATCACCACCCAAGCAATTTGGTCGAGCTCCAGCCCTACTGTAGCCACCATCGAACAAAACGGTACACTGAGCGCTTGGAGTGTTGGCACAACACGTATCAAGGTGGTGTATAAAGGGTTTGAAGCAGTACAAGAGATAAGTGTTTATAAATCGCCAAAAGCCATTGTGATGGTTGCTCCATCGCAGAGCATGGATGCCAATACCACTATGGAGTTACGTTGTGATCTTTACTACAGTGACGGCTCTAAAAGCAATATCACCACCCAAGCAATTTGGTCGAGTTCCAACCCTACCGTAGCCACCATCGAACAAAACGGTACACTGAGCGCTTGGAGTGTCGGCACATCGCGCATTAAGGTAGAATATGAAGGGTTTGAAGTGGTGCAGGAGTTCAGTGTTTATAAATCGCCAAAAGCCATTGTGATGGTTGTTCCATCGCAGAGCATGGATGCCAATACCACTTTGGAGCTACGTTGTGATCTTTACTACAGTGACGGCTCTAAAAGCAATATCACCACCCAAGCAATTTGGTCGAGTTCCAACCCTACCGTAGCCACCATCGAACAAAACGGTACACTGAGCGCTTGGAGTGTCGGCACATCAGAAATTGAGGTGGAATATGAAGAGTACAGGAGCAGTACAACGATCACGGTCACTGGAACCACGCCCTAGTGGGCATAGGTACCGCTAGAGTCTGGCGTGATCGATACCGATACACGCTTCGAGCGAAGCGAGTTTTTCAAGCGTTTTGGTCGAGACAGGAGAATCGACAATAATAACAGCTAAGGCCTGTTTTTTGGCGGCATTACGCCCTAGCCGAAAATCAGCAATATTGACGTTATCTTGCGCCAAAATCGTACCAACTTGGCCGATCACCCCTGGGATATCTGTATTTCTGAACAAAATCATCTCCCCTTTAGGTGCAACGTCGAGATCGAAACCATTGATATCAACAATCCGTTCTACTTCATCATCATAGATCGTTGCATTGATACTGATCACTTGTTTGTCGGTGGTTAGCTTGATGGTAATCAGATTTTTGAAGACATTACTATCAGGCAACACTTCCGTTTCAATTTTGATTCCACGCTCTGCAGCAATAAACTCGGCATTGACATAATTAATAGCATCCCCGCTACTTTCCGCAAGAGCACCCACCGTCACAAAAGTCGAAAGCGAAGTGACATACTCTGCGATAGCACCCTGAGCGCCCACTTTGATGGAAATGAGCGGTGCACGGTTCATTTGAGCAGCAAGAAAACCAATTTTCTGCCCTAGACCCAAAAAAGGTTTAACAAAACGAGGAATTTTTGTTTCATCTATCGGCAGGTTAAATGCATTGGCATAGGCAATCCCCTTAGCCGCTTCAATCGCCTGTTGCGCCGCCTGAACCCCGATGTTATATTGAGATTCAAATGTATTGGCACCCAGATGGGGGGATACGACAATATTGTCTAAATCAAGCAAAGGGTTGTTGATCGCAGGCTCTTTATTGAACACATCGATCCCTGCAAAGCGAATTTTTCCTGATTTTAGCCCTTCATATAGTGCCTCTTCATCATAAAGACCACCGCGAGCACAGTTGATCAAAACGACACCGTCTTTCATTTTAGCGATCTCTTCTTTGCCGATCATACCGACAGTTTCGCTATTTTTCGGCGTATGTATAGTGACGATGTCACAGGCGAGAATATCATCAAAATCTTCAGTATAGGTGACACCTACATTGGTCGCTTTAGACGCAGGGATGTAAGGATCGTACGCAATAACGTCCATCTCAAACGCACGAGAGCGAATACCTACACGACTGCCGATATTTCCAAATCCAATGATTCCAAGTTTTTTCCCTTTCAGTTCGTAACCATACCACTTTTCACGCTTCCAGATACGCTGATTTTTGAGATGATCGTGGGAGTAGGGAAACATTCTCATGCAAGAGAGCATGTGTGTCATGGTTAACTCAACTGCCGCAATCGTGTTGGCCGTCGGAACGTTCATCACGATGATGCCCTCTTTCGAGCATCCGTCGATATCGACATTGTCTACACCCACACCGGCGCGCACAATCGCCTTGAGATTTTTACCTGCGGCTATAAATTTAGCATCAACATCCGTTGAGCTTCTCGTAATCGCTACATCGGCTGTCGCTACCACATCCAACAAGGCAGTTTTGCTGAGATCGGCAGCAAAAATCATTTCAATCTGGTCATCGTTTTCAAGCATTTTTAAGCCAGCTTCGTGGATATGATCACAAACAACTATTTTGTACTTTTCCATTCTTCTTCCTCTTTAAACGGCAAAACAGTCGCCGTGATTTGATAACTTTTAAGTGTTTCTATGAATTTGTTAAGGCGGTCAACCTCTTTGGAGTGAATCAACAATATTATGCCCTTCTTGTCTTGCTGCAGAAAATAGCGCCACTGGGACTGCTTCAACTCTTCTTTTAGACAAAAGAGCTGATAGGGATCTTTGATCGTTGCCTTGAGCTGATAGATGGTTTCCAAGGTGATCTGCCGATTAAGATCAATGGCGATATATATCTCGTTAACAGGAAAAAAGTAACCATGACGTTCACTTTGAGACAATTGTTCAAGCCATCCACTTTCAATCACAGCTGACTCTTTTGGCAATAGAGCAGCAGATGATTTATGCGCCAACTCAGGAGAAGGTTCTCCCTGATTAATTTTATAAAGTAGCACCACTAAGAAGAAGGAGACACCGATCGCAATGAGCGGCGTCAACCAATAGGCTACTTTGTGCATTATTTTCGAAGTTTATCTTTAATCAAATCCCCAAGACTGTTGGATGAATCATCATTGAATTCGTCGAGCTGTGCCTGTTCTTTGATACGTTCCAGCTTTTTAACCGAAAGACGAATGCGGTCGCGCTGCGTATCTACAACAGCAATCACCGCTTCGATGGTTTGTCCAATCTGCAACTCTTCAGCTTTAAGTGGATAAAGATCTTCGTTGCGAATCAATGCATCAACACCGTCTTGAAGTGATACAAATACACCAAAATCTTTAATGTCACGAATAGTCCCGGTCACCAATTCGTTCATTTTATGCGCTTTAGCATATTTCTCAATGGGGCTCTCTTCGAGAGATTTGCGATTAAGAGAAATTTTTTGATCGTCTTGATTGATCTTAACAATCTTCACTTCGATCTCTTGTCCTGTCTTGAAGAGATCTTTACAGCGAATATTTTTCTCCCACGAAGCGTCTTGATTGTGCAACAAGCCTTCAATGCCATCGATTTTGACAAATGCACCAAAATCCGTGATCGATGAAACTGTCCCTCTGATAACCTCACCCTCTTTGTGTTTTTTCAAAAACTCATCAAACGGCTTGGGCAAAAGGCGCTTGTAAGAGACACGGAGCTTATGGGTATCAGAATTAATTTCAATCACTTCGACGTCAATCTCTTGACCTACGGTGAGATAGTCTTTAGGATGTTTGATGTTTTTATCCCATGTAATCTCAGAAATATGTAAAAATCCTTCGATATCATTGCCCAGATCTACAAAGACACCGTAAGGTTCAAGATTGCTCACGGTCACTGTGATCGTATCGCCCTCTTCTAATTCGGTTTCGACCTCTTTCCATGGGTCAGACTGTACTGCTTTGATAGAAAGCGAAAGATGACGCTTATCCTTATCGTACGCAATAGCCTTAACCACGACACTGTCGCCCTCTTTATAGAGTTTTGAAGGGTTAACTGGGCCTTTATAGCTGATTTCATTGTAATGCACCAAACCATCTACACCACCCACATCAACAAACATACCATAGCTGGTTATTTTTTTGATCACACCATCAACAATGCGACCCTCTTCAATCAGCGCGTCAATAATCTCTTTTTTCTTTTTGCGCTCTTCATTGAAGAGTTTGCGTCTCGATACAACGATAGAGTTGTCAGTTGCATCGATTTTGACCACTTGTGCCTTAATCTTGCGACCAACCACTTCTTCATTCTCTTTGAACGCGGCAAGGGAACGCGGCATAAAGAAACAGACACCATCAGTTTCTACGATGTAGCCGCCACGATTTTTCTTGGTGATTTCACCTTCGATGATCAAATCTTCGAAATTATCACCATGCTTTTTAATAAAATCGATTGTTTTTTGCTGCTCAAGAACTTTTTTGTATGAAATTTTTGGTCTTTCGTTGTAGTATCCAGTCACCATAACGGTGATTTTATCACCTAAGGCAAAGAGGATGTTACCGTTTTCATCCCGAATCTCATCCAAAGGAAGCACACCCTCAAGCTTCTCTCCAATCCCTACTAAAACCCTATTGTCGCTCTCTTGAAACTCGACGATTTCGCCTTCCGTAATGCGTGTCGTCTCTTGCTCTTTGAACGACGCTTCTAACATCTGCTCAAAATTTTCTTCTTCGAACCCTTCGTTCTCGAAACCCATGCCAAATTCCCTTGTTAACTTAAAAATTGGCTGATTATACCCAAATGTAGCTTACGACACTATGATTTATTCCTTTTAACGAAAATGTCATTCGTCTGTTTGGCCCCTAAAACGCCTTAATTGCATCAATAACCTCTTGAATAATCCAATCCGGTGTCGATGCGCCCGCACTCACACCACAGCGCTCTTTTCCGTCAAACCACTCTTGTTTTAGCTCTGTATAAGACTCAATGTGATGACTTTGCGGACATTCACGCAAGGCTATTGAATGAAGCTGTTTTGTGTTGGATGAGTTTTTACCGCCTATAATAATCATAATATCTGATGTTTTTGCCAGATCTCGTACTGCATCTTGGTTTTCAAACGTCGCATTGCAAATGGTATTGAAGACACGCACCTCTTTGTGTTCGACAATCAGGGCATCGGCGATCCTCAAAAACTCCTCCACCTTACGTGTTGTTTGCGCCACTAGCGCCACCTTCTCTTTTAACCGCAAGGTGTGTAGCTCTTGCACGTCCAAAACTGTATACACCGCACCCGAAGCGTAGCTTTTGACCCCTTTGATTTCCGGATGATGCTCATCGCCAAAAATCACAATATCGTATCCTGCTACACTCATTTCTTCACAGATTTGCTGCGGTTTGGTGACATAGGGGCAGGTTGCATCAACTACATGTACGCCCCGTGCATGAAGGGTTTCAAGCTCCTCTTTAGGAATACCGTGGGTTCTAATCACGGCGGTTGATCCGGGCTGAAAAACCCCGAGATTTTCACTCAACTCTACATTGAAATCACGCTTGAGCCGTGCGATCTCTTGGGCATTATGAATCAAAGGGCCGTACGTTTGCGCATTTTGATTCTCTTCGGCAATTTTGATAGCACGCTTGACACCGAAACAAAAACCGTAGTTTTCGGCAAGCGTGATGGTCATGATTGAGAGTGAGCGATACGCTCAAGCAGATCAAAAAAGTTTGGAAAAGAGGTATTGATGCACTCTACATCTTCTACCTCCATACCACAACGTAAACCTCCGATCAGAAAGCTCATAGCGATCCTGTGATCCCCATAACTTGACACCTTTGCCGCTTGTAGCGTGCCCCCAGCTACGGTATAACCGTCTGGAAACTCCTCAACTTCAATACCGCATTGGCGAAGATTGTTCACAACGGTAGCAATGCGGTCGCTCTCCTTAACCCGTAACTCTTCAGCGTTTTGGACACGGCTCACCCCTTGGGCGCACGCCATGGCAATCGACAAAACCGGCAACTCATCAATAAGCCACGATATATGTTCATGTACATCAACCGCGAACAGCGGCGCTGCTTCTACGGCAATCACGCCGATGGGTTCATAACGATCTTCCGTAAGTGTATAGGTAATCTTTGCCCCCATGCGCTCAAGTACACGAAAGGCCTCGATACGTGTTTTATTGAGGGTCACCCCTTCGATCACCACCTTCGATCCGGGAATAATCGCAGCAGCCACCGCGAAAAAGAACGCGC
>DZBC01000033.1 GCA_022729835.1 Sulfuricurvum sp.
GGGTGTGCAGGATTTTAAGACCCGTGTAGTCTTGAGCGTAACAGGCCCTTGCGTGGGTCGCGCCCCCAAGGCGGCGCTGGGAGATGTAGGATTCGTCGTTGCGGCTAAAGGGCACGCCGATGCGATCGAGCCACTCGACCATCTTCACCCCTTCGCGGCAGAGTTTCTCCACCGCCGCACGCGACGCCAGCCCCTGCGCCGATTTGAGGGTGTCTTCGATATGAATCTGCGGAGAATCGACCTCCATGTGCGCCAGCGCGGCGTTGATACCGCCTTGCGCCATGCCCGTCTGTGCGCTTGTGGGGTAGCTTTTGCACACCACCTTCACCCGTGCGCCTGCCGCTTTGGCGTGCAGCGCCGCGATGAGGCCTGCACCGCCGGCACCGACAATCAAAACATCTACCATGCACTCCCTTTTTTGCCCTTACGTTGCAAAAGGCGTTCTTGCGAGATTGTACTTAAGCGGGCTTTAGGTGCGGCTAAGCGCCTACATGTAACTGAGTTCTCTGGCTTTGCGCAGGCACGATTCCAGCGAGGTGTGTTCGGCGATGACGGGGGTGATCCCCTCAGGAAAAGCCGCAGCCGTCGTGGTACCGATGGCGACCGCGCGGTAGCTCTCATCCCACCGTGCATGTTTGAAAAAACAGTTCACATTGGAAGGAGCAGAAAATATGACCACCGATTTTCTAGGCAACACCAGCGGCGCACTTTGCGGCTTGCAACAGGGTTCATAGATCACCGCCTCATCGCACGCCACGCCTTGATCGCGCAAGATGGCGCCGAGTTCCGAAGCCACCTCTTTGGCGCGAAGGTAGAGCGTACGCATCCCCTGCAACTGCGAGACAAGCTCATGGGCAAAGCTCTCGCCGTAGTGGCTCTTGCCGACATAGCGCAGTTGACCGCCCAGTCGCTTGAGCGCTTTGGCACTTTGCGGCGCGATGGCGTAGCTGGGCTTGAGCTTCCACTCAGGATGGGTCGCGGCCAAGACTTCGACGGCATTTTTAGAGGTAAAGATCAGGGCATCATAGGTGGAGAGATCAATAGTACAGGGGATTGGTTTGATCTCAAACAGCCCCAGTGGCTTTGCCCCGCTCAACAGTGTATCACCAGTGACATAGATGGGGCTACATGTAAAACGCTCTAGTAGCTTTGCGCCTCTTTCACACAGACGCTTGGTCCATGAGGCGCACGATCCGATACGGATATTACCCTCCTGATCAACGCTGTATTCAATACCATGACTTCGGAGTTGATGGGTAATACTCACCAGTTCAAGGGAGTAGTTTTTATCCTGTCTGTTACTGTCTGCCCAGAAGGTTTGCTGCGCAGCATCATATTCATAGTAAATGGTGCTGAGCTGTTCAACTACTGATTTTAAGCCATTCATGTCGCATATTGTAGCGCAGAGGCGTGCATCTTAAGACGGATCGTCCGAAGATCGTAACAAACAGTTAGAAGAAATATCGCAGCAGCGCTTCACCTCGGGTCTCAAGGATAAAATTGTCCCCAAACCCTGCATAGGCTCCGGCTTCTGCGCCGATTGAGACTTTGGGGTCTAAATGGTATTCAAACCCGAAAACACCGCCTAAGACCAACTGCGTATCGTCATTGGAGTCTCCATGATCGTAATCAATACTGGTGTACTCGACCAGCGCCTTGCCCCCGTAGTAGATCGAAACCTTACTGTTGGCATTTTGCTGCAGATAAAGCCCACTGCCCAGCGCAACCGCGCTTTGGGAGTAGTCGTCGTTGGAGAGATAGCCCAAGCGCACCTCAGGCTCCAGACGCAGATTGCCCTCGAGTGCCATTGGTATGCGAATCGTCGCCTGATCGTTGGCGATACCGACACCTAGCCCCATCGAAACGGCCTGAAGCGCTGTGGCCGCAAGCAGCACTAGTGTGATTAAGGTCACTTTTTGTTTCATAAGAATCCTCCAAGCACTAAATTATCACGCCATTCTAGCCAAAAAATACAACCCACCCCACAAAGACGACCCTGCAAGAATTACAGTAAAATACCGCGTTCATACCCAACCCCGCAAAGGAGTGTTTCATGCTCAAAGAATTCAAAGACTTCCTCATCAAAGGTAACGTAGTCGATATGGCCGTCGGCTTTATCTTTGGTGCGGCCTTCGCCACTGTCGTCAAATCGCTGGTCTCCAATATCATGATGCCGCCCATCGGGCTACTCATGGGGCGTGTAGACTTCTCTTCGCTCTTCATCTCGCTTGATGGCAAAAACTACGCCTCGCTGGCCGAACTCGACGCCGCCGGAGCACCTGCCATCAAACTGGGCGTCTTTTTCAATGACCTGATCTCATTTCTCATTTTGGGCTTTGTGATGTTTTTGCTGGTGCGCACCTACAACCGCCTCAAAGCCGAAGATGCCGCAACGCCCGAGCCCGAACCGACGACCAAAACCTGCCCGGAATGTGCCATGTCCATCCCCCTCGCGGCCAAAACCTGCCCCCACTGCCGCACGCCGCAGTAGCTACATGTAAGCCCTAATTCGCGTCGCGGTAGTGATGCGAAAGGGTTTGGCGGTAATCTTCGTAGACTTTTTGCAGCGTCGCACCCTCTTTGGCACAGCGCAGAATCTGGCGCGTGAAGTTGAGCGGATACTCCACCTTGTGCCCCTCATCTTGCGCAATGATCTCACCTAGCAGCGCGTACATCTTCTCGAGCAGCTCCGGTTCTTCGCGCCCGAGCCGATCGAGCGTATCTTGCGCGAGCAACAGCGTCTCGTCGTTGAACTCGCCGCGCGCGTTGATCGTTTTGCGCACCTCGACATAGTCGCGCAGGCTCTTGCGCTTCACGATGTAATCGGTAAAAATTTCAATCAGTGACATGCTCTTTCCTTGATCAATAGAGTGTTCAATCCTAGCACCTTTGCGTAGCAATAGTGTAGCAAGTTGCGCGCAACACCCTTTTGGCACAAGGCGCATTGACAAAAGCGTCTCCGCTTTGTAGCATCTTTGTAAATCATGCGCATAGGATATAAATTAGGGGGACAGTATATATATTATAGACAGGTATCTTCCTTCTCTTCTCTACTACACGCAACACGCCATTTAAAACAAGTTTACATGTAAGCTTACGCATAGATTCACAGCGCGAAGCTGGGTTGTTTGGCTGGAGGGGGTGCGGAGCTTACATGTAAGCTCCTCAAACCTCCCCTTTCTCATAAAAGCGCCGCAGATAGGCATCCAGCGGATACATAAAGCGGTAGATCGCGGGGACGATCAGCAAGGTAAGGATCGTGGAGCTGATGAGACCGCCGATGATGGCGATGGCCATCGGGGCGTTGCTCTCGTGTCCCGCGCCACTGCTGAGCGCCAAAGGCATCATCGCACCGATCATCGCAAAGGTGGTCATGAGGATGGGGCGGAGTCGGCGCTCTCCGGCTTCGAGCAGCGCGGTTTCGACCTCTTTGCCCTCTTTGATCGCGCGGTTGGCGAAGTCCACCACCAAAATGGCGTTTTTGCCCACCATCCCCATCAGCAAGATGATCCCGATCAGCACGAAGATGCTAAAGGGATTGCCGCTAAAGTAGAGGGCCAAAATCACCCCCGTAAAGCTCAGCGGTAGCGCCACCATGATGATGATGGGCTGAATCAGCGACTCATAGAGCGCGGCGAGGATGATGTAGATCAAAATCACCGAGAGCCCCACCGTAAAGGCAAAGGCCTCCGCCGTCTCCTGCATCCGCTCGATATCGCCCGTGTAGCGGTAGCGATACCCCGGCTCAAGCATAGTGCCCATCGCCTCATCGATCTTGGCCACCACGTCGCTGAGCGTCGCGCCTTCTAGGTTGGCGGTGACAAGGATCTTGCGCTCGCGGCTAAAGCGGTTGATCGACGCCGCCCCCTCGCGCATCTCGAAGCGCACCAGCCCCTCAAGAGAGACAAAATTTCCATCGGCGGTTTTGATCTGCATCTTTTTAAGATCTTCGATATTTTGGCGGTAGGCATCGCCTAGACGCAAGGTGATGTCATATTGACGCCCTTGCTCTTCAAAGCTTGAGATCGCGCTCTCACTCGAAAAGGCGCTCGAGAGCAGCGCGGCGATCTGCTCGACGCTCACCCCCACACGCTGCGCGTTTTCACGTTCGATGACGACGCGCACCTCGCTTTTGCCCGGCTCAAAATCGCTGTCGATGTCGATGACGCCGCCAATCCCGCGCAGCAGCGTTTGCAGCTCTTGCGAGAGCGTTTCGAGCTTTTGCAGATCAGGCCCCGTCAGTACCACCTGAATAGGCGCGTTGGACTCGCCTGAGTCGATCGGCGGCAGATCCTCTACGCTGATGGTAAAGCCTGAGAAGGCGGCGAACTTCTTGCGGTATTCGCCTACCACCTCCTCAAGCCCCTCTACACGCTCTTCTACGGGTACGAGTTTGACGTAGATCATCGCCTTGTGCGGCTCGTTGGCGCTGGTATAGCCGACGCTCAGCGCCACATCCTCGATGCGTTCATCCCCCTCAAATACATGTAACATCTCGGTCGTAGCTTTGTTCATCGCCTCTAGCGAGGTGCCCACTTCGCCTTTGATGAGCACGCGCAGTTCGCGCATATCCTCCATCGGCACGAAGGTGCCGCCCACCTTGCCCGCAAGCGTCCCTGAGAGTATAAGCACCGCCACTGCGCCGAGCAAGGTGAAGGTTTTGTAGCGGATGAGCGGGCGCAGCACGGCACGATAACCTCGGTCAAGCCGCACAAACATCGGCTCGGTGGCGTGCCAAAAGCGCCCCTCGTGGCCGCTTAAGATGCGCGCACCCACCGAAGGGATAAACATGATCGCCACAAAAAAGGAGAGCACCACCCCCGAAGCGACCGTCATCGCAAAGGAGTTGAAAAACTTGCCCACGATCCCGTCCATATAGGCCACCGGCACAAAGACCGCCAGCAGCATCGCCGAGATAGCCATGATCGAAAAAGCCATCTCCGCCACCCCTTCAAAGGCGGCGCGAAACCCCTCTAATCCCTGCTCCATTTTGCGCGAAATGTTCTCGATGACCACAATCGCATCGTCGATAAAGATCCCGATCGAGAGGGTCAAACCGATCATCGTCAGACGGTTCAGATCATAGCCCAGCATATCGATCAGCGCGAAGGTGCCGATGATGGAGGTGGGAATCGAGAGCGCCGAAACCAGCGTCGCCTTGACGTTGCGCAAAAACAAAAAGACGATCACGATTGAGAGCAGCGCCCCAAAGAGCAGATCGAACTTGACGTGATCGATGTTGACCATGATCTTGCCCGATTGATCCTCCACGGGCGTGATGGTGTAGTCGCTTCCCGCAATCGCTTGTAGCTCCTCAAGTGCCTCTTTGACCCCCTGCGCCACATCGAGCGTGTTGCTACCCGAGATCTTCTGCACCTGCATCAGCACCCCCGGCGTGCCGTTGACGAGCGAGTAGCTTTTGGCATCTTCAAGGCTGTCTTCGACACGGGCGATATCCTCTAGCCGCACCCCCGGAAGCACCATCAGCGCACACAGCTCCTCGACGCTGCGTGCATCGCCGCGCGTCTTGATGATCAGATCGCGCGTATCATCCACCAGCTTGCCGCCGCCCAAGCGCACGTTTTGGCGTGCGATCAGATCGCTCAGCTCGCTGGCGGAGATGGCATATTTGTTCAGTAAAAACGGATCGGCAAAGATGCGGATTTCGCGCTCGCGGTATCCGACGATCTTTACTTCCGCCACGTCTTTGATGCGCTGGAGTCTGGGTTTGAGCTGCTCATCGGCCAGACGCATCAGTGCGGGAATGTCGCCTGAGCGTGTGGAGACAAAGAGCTTGATCGCCGCCGCGCCGCTGGTGCTGACCTTTTTGACGATGGGGGCTTCGACGCCGTTTTCAAAGCGGATTCCTCCGATCTTGTCGCGTACGTCGTTGGCCGCCTCCTCGATCCCTTTAAAAAGCTCGAACTGGATCATCACGACACTCATCCCCTCATAACTCGTCGAGAGGAGTTTGTCAATCCCGTCAATCCCCGAGACCGCCTCTTCGATCTTGTCGGTCACTTTGGATTCGACCGTTTCGGGGTCGGCGCCATAGTAGGACGTCTCGATGGTGATGATGGGAATATCGATATTTGGAAAAAGTGCCACAGGCATGGAGCGAAACGACATCATCCCAAAGACGATGAGCGAGAGCACCATCATCAGCGTGGTGATGGGTCGGTTGATGGCGAAGCGGTACATCTACTCCACCTCTATGGTGCCCTCGCCAAAGAGTCCGCTCATCAGATGTTCGGTAATCACTTCGGCGTAGGCTTTGCGTGTTTTGGGGTCGGCAGTGGGGTAGACTTTGGCTATCACCCCTTCGCGCTGAGCGTCGGAGCCGTCCACTTTGTAGCGTACATGGTTGCCCGGCTTGACCACCTGCCAGTACTGCTCGTCAAAGCCCAGCACCAGCTTCACCTTGGCGTCATCGATCAGGGTCACAATCGGCTCAAGCATCGCACCGCTCACCCCATCGCCGATCTGTTTGTGGCGTTTGGAAACCACCCCGTCATAAGGGGCGCGCAGAATGCTTTTCTCTAACATCGCCTCTTTGAGCAGAAGTTCGGTTTTGGCATAGCGCAGTGCGGCTTGGCCTTGCAGATAGGCCGACTCCACCTGCTCGAAGCGTTCATCATCAAGGACGTCGCGCACTTTTTCATAGCGTTTAAACGACTGCTCGGCAAAACGCGCACGCAGCTCAGAGAGCGCCACATCATCGCGGGCCAGCTCCACTGAGCGCTTAAGATCGTCGTTATCCAGCTCCAGCAACACCGCTCCCGCCTTCACACGGTCCCCCACATCAACCCGCATCGTCTTGATTACCCCAGTAGCGGTGAGGGTCAGCTCTGCTGTTTGTAGCGGCTCCACGTCAAAAGTAGTGTAAATTTGCGCCGCGTTCAAAGCGCCAACGCACCAAAGGGCAAGTATTAAAGTTTTCATCGGACATACTCCTTGAGATCAAATCCTGAATAATAAATATAGAGCGCATGGGCCATTTGCAGTGCATGCTGTGCGCGCACCATGTGTGCTTTCGCCCTAGTAAGCGCGGAGAGCGCGTCGAGATAGGTGACATAATCAACAAGATTGGCGTGGTATTTACGTTCTATCGTCTCAAAGGTGCGCTGTGATGCGCCAAGCGCCGTTTTGGCGGCTTCGATCATCGCGTTTGTGCGCTCAATGTTGGCTTTGGAGAGCGCCACATCCGTCGCGGCGCTTCGGGCCTCATAGGCGATCTGCGCATCCAGCGCGTACTTGTCGCACATCAGCGCCTCGTGGGTATGGGATGCGGAGAAAAAGTCAAAAAGGGTCATATTAGCCTGAAACATCAGGCGGTTTTGCTGCTCTACCCGCTCAATTGGAAAAGCACTTGAATCATTTTCATAGCGGTAGTAGGTGTAGCTGTCCTCCACAAAGAGGGTCGGATAGTAGGTGGATAACGCCCGTTTGGCCGCACTTTGCGCCGCATTGGAGCGATAGCGCAGTGCTTTTAGCGTGTCGATCTCGCGCACTTCAAGCACTTGGGGCAGCTCCAGATGTGCATTTTGCAGCGCCTGAGCCTCCAGACCGCTGAGCGTGCGCAGTGCTGCGATCAACCGTTTTTCTTCATAGCGCAGATCATGCAGCGTATAATCAGCATCGGCCAAAGCGGCGCGAAGCCGCTCATACGCCTCTTCGCTTGAGAGCCGCGCCTCCAAAAAGTGCTTTTGGCGCCCTAGCTCTTGGCTTAGTTTTTGGCGGCTGTGCTCCTGCGCGGCAATATCACCGCGCAGGCTGAGCAGATCGAAATAGTGCTGCGCCACCTCCAAAGAGAGGGCTTTTCTGCTGCCTTGGGTTTGAGCGCCCGCCGCCGCGTGATGAAATCGTAGCTCATCCATCGTATGTTCTCGCCCAAAGCCGTCAAAGAGCAGAAGGCTCGCTTTGGCCCCGCCGCTGTAGCTCTCACCTGCATCGATACTGCCGCGCTCATCCAAGAGCGCGGCGTTGCCAAAGAGCTCGATGCGCGGTAGATAAGAGCGCTGTGCGGCACTGTGTCGCTCATCGGCGGCGCGCTCTTGAAGCTCTTGGATCAAAACGGTTTCACTTTGGTGCGCCGCTTCCAAAAACATCAAAAGCGTCTGCGACGCCGACACAAAGCTGCAGCCAAGCAGCCACATCATTACTATTTTGTGCATCATGACCCCTTTTTGAGTAGGATTAAAAAGTGCTCGACCGTTTCATCACAACGACCCGTTAGCTCTTCGCCGCGGATGGTCGCATATTTGATTGTGCCAATACTGAGACCTTCAAGCAAAAAAGTCAGCTCCAGCGGATCTTTGCTGCTTCCAAACTGCTGCGCCAAAGGAACCATCACCTCATCGGCGATAAAGCGAAACATCTCCATAAGCGGATGCTCATCATCGGTGGTGTTTAGAAAAAAGGTGGGATCATTGATAATGCTCTGGCGAAGGGCGTTGCGGTTTTTCATCATCGCTTCGTATTTGATAGAGATAAGTTTTTTGAGCTTTTCGACCGGATCGGCAATCGGTGAAATCTCGCGACGGATCACCTCGCCGTAGTGTTCGATCTGCGCTAAGATGAAGTTGGTGTAGAGATTCTCTTTGGAGCCAAAGAGTGTGTAGATGGTACCAACAGAAACTTCGACATTTTTGGCCAATTCAGCAATTTTCATGTTCTCGAAGCCCTCAAGCACGAAGAGCCGCTCCGCTTCTTCGAGGATCAGATCACGTTTGTAGGCCTGCATTTTTGCACGTAGTGACAAGGCGACTCCTTTACATGTAAAGATAAAACGCCGCCATTATGAACTGTAGATTATTGATTTTTACTTAAATACTTAAAATTGAATAAGATTCAATTTATGAAACAGAATATCTATTGGTAGACTTCAAGCCATTGTAACGATAGCGGACACCAACGCTATCAGTTGCTCGGGCTGGGCATTGTAGGGATTGAAGGGAAGTGTTTTGACAATGGGCAATACATGTAGATAAAAACCGCTCGAAATGTCACTCATCGTCCATTCTTCAAAACGGCGCGCAGCAAGGGAGTCGCATACAACAACAGTGACGTCATGATGGCGACAATCGCTTTTGATGTGTGCATAGAGTGCTTCAATTTGCCTACGTTCGCCTTCAAGACACTGCATAAAAAAGGTGCCGTCGTAAATGAGTGCACCCGTAATACCGCGCTTTTGGTTGTTGCTGGCCGACAAAGTCAAAATGCTTTGAATTTCAGAAAAATCCAAAGACGCATCAGCCGTACTTATATAGTACAGCGAGATCAGATCGCCGTGTGTCTCTGCTGTTTCGCTCATGTGCCCACGCTTTATCATAAAATCTATTCCACGTATTATATATAAATAAAAGCAATAACTCCCTTCGACCTAGCACGCTCTGTGGGTCTTGAACAGGACCCATACCAGCCACACCCCCGCTACAACGAGCAAAACCGTGCCGCCAAAAAGAAAAAACTGCTGTACCCCCATCCAAACGACCACCGGATGAAACATCACTGGAGAGGAGAATGTCCCATGAAATACGCACTCGTAAGGTAGCCAGACGAACGTAAACGACGACTGTGGTGGGCCTTAGAGAGCATCCATGCCGTAACATTGGTCATCAGCACCCCTCCACCAAAGCCCATGATGGCCGAGGTAAAGAAGAAGAAATGCACATCGCGTACCAGCCCGATCAATACAAATCCGCAACCGATAATCAGTAGCCCAATCAGGTAAATTTGGGCATACGCAAAGCGTTTTTTGAGGCGTGAAAAGCTCAGGGCACCCAGTGCGTTAAAGAAAAAAGCCGTCGCAATGATCGCCCCTGCGAGTGTTCCGCTCGCGCCAAAGTGGTTGATGATCAAAAAGGGCATCTGAGTCGGTAGCACATAAAAAATCATCATCAGCACAAATGCCAGCAGATAGATACGCCAAAGCGAGGGTGTGATCTCATCGATTCCGACATTTTTGATCGGATGCACCGGCTCGGTGATATAGCGCAATGCCAGCGGAATATAGAGCAACCCCAGTAGATAGATCGCAAAAGCGTAGCGCCAGTGTAGATCACTAAGCCACCCTCCTCCGACCAGAAGTACCAGCCCACCGATAGCCGAAAAGGCGCTCTGTAGGCCCATATAGCGGTGGCGTTCCTGTGCATCGAAATAGTCCCCTATCAGCGCGGTGTTTACAATCATCAGCGACGCCACCGCCACACCAAAAAGGGCGCGTGAGAGAAGCAGCGCTTCGATGCTTTGCAAGTAAAGCCCCGCGCTGCCAAAAAGCGCAAAAAAGAGCAGCGACCACGCCAAAGAGCGCGAGCGCTTGAGCGGCGTGAGCCAATAGCCCAAAAAAGGGGCAAGCAGAGCGATGGAAAGTGAGGGCAAGGTGATCATGAGCCGCGAGAGTAGCTCGATGTGCGCTTCATCGGGATAGTGTTCTCCAAAATGCGGCAGCGCCGTGATGATGGCCACGTTCGACATCATCGTCGTCATAGAGAGGAGTAAAAGGGTGATTTTTGTGGCGGGAGCGATCATCGAGAGGCGTTACAGGGTAGCACCAAGATCACCTGTCCCGACGCTTGATTTTGGCCTTATCCTCATAAAGTGCCGTATCTGCCTTGGCAACGATGTCGCTAAAACGCTCACCGATATAAAACGGAGTGATCCCATAAGCAAAGCTCACCTGAAACTCATGCGTCGCAGTACGGATTTTGCGCTTGCGGTGCAGTTCGCGCATCACATTAACGATATCATGTACTTCATTAAGGGCCTGACGCTCAAAGATCAGCAAAAACTCGTCGCCCCCATAGCGGATCACATGGGCCTGAAGCTGTAGTAAACGGCCCGCGAGGTGGACAAGTACCTTGTCGCCGACGGCGTGGCCGTAGAGATCGTTGACCTGCTTGAAGTCGTTGAGATCGATCAGTGCCATGACCCCCTCTTTGGCGAAGCACTCACCCGATTCATCGAGGTAAAAGCGCTCCAGCCAGCGTCGGTTGAGGGTGCGTGTGAGGCTGTCTTTGTAGGCAATTTCGCGCAAGCGCACCACCTCTTGCTGCAACTTTTTGGTCTCCTCAAGCACCCTTTGAAGCGCATCATCGTCTCTAGCGTAGATCGCTTCGATGGCACGGTTGGTGTTGTTGTCAAGGGCGAGGACGTGGTGGTAGACCTCTTCGTTGATCTCTTCATTGGTACGGATACTCTCCGCCCCGATATCAATCTGGTACTTTTTGGCGAGGGTTGAAAAAACAACACGGTAGGTCGAGGGAAGCACCACATCTTTTTGGTTGACCAAGTCCATGGCTTTTTGGGTGATGAGCTTGAAGCCTTCATAACTTTCGGGTTGTTTCATCGCTGATCCTGAATGACAATTTTAAATATAAAACAGACTATAACACAAACATCTTGTGAAAACCTCTAAAAGCTTTTCATTCGCATTATGCTACAATGGAGTACCTGCACGGTCGTGCAAAGAGGATTATTTTATGTATCACGCGCTCCAACAAGTGCTCGACAGTCAGCTCTTACAAAACGGTCCGATGGTCGTATTTTTGTGGCAAAACGCGCCGGGGTGGCCCGTCCTCTCAGTCTCACCCAACCTCCAATCGCTCTTGGGCCAATCCCCCTTGGCATTCACCAGTGGAGCACTTATCTACAGCGACCAGATCCATCCCGAAGACCGAGTGCGGGTGCTTAAGGAGGTGAAGCGCGCAAGTGAAGAGCGTACATGTAACGCCTTTACCCACGCACCCTACCGCTATCGCCATACACATGGTCACTACCTCTGGCTCAAAGATACCACCACCATCGTGCGTGATGAAGAGGGCGCAATCACCCATTATGTCGGCTATTTATTCGACATCACCCCCGAAATCACCATGCAACAAGAGACCCGCTTTTTGAAAGAGCGGCTCGATCTGGCGATGCAAGCGACCATGGATGGATTGTGGGACTGGAATATACAAAGCGGTGAAGTCTACTTTTCTCCACAATGGAAGGCTATGTTGGGGTTTGCTGACGAGGAGCTAGGCAACACGCTTGACACATGGAAAGAGCGGGTACACCCAGACGATCTTAGTGCGGTCCATCACGCCTTAGAAGCCCACCTTCATCGTAAGACGCAACAGTACCGCAGTGAGCACCGTATGCGTTGCAAAAACGGTCACTACCGCTGGGTGCTTGATCGCGGTGTTGTGGTGGAGCGTGACGATACCGGCAAAGCGCTACGGATGATCGGCACCCACGCCGATATCGAACAACGCAAACATGAGCAACACGAGCTTGAAAAAAGCAGACGACGCTTTATGGAGATATCGCAAATCTCAACCGACTGGATCTGGGAAATCGACGCGCAAGGCCGCTACACTTTTGTGAGTGAGCGCGTCGTAGAGGTGCTTGGGTATGCGCCCGAAGAGATGCTGGGCAAGAGTCCCTTAGTCTTCATGAGCTCCCAAGAAGCGGCGCGGGTGGGAGAGCGCTTTATGGAGCACTTCGCCAAGCACACCCCGTTTCGTGATCTCGAAAATATCAACCTTCACCGTGACGGACACAGCGTCATCTTGCAAACCAGTGCCATGCCAATCTTCGAAGAAGACGGCTCGTTTACGGGATACCGAGGCACCGACCGAGACGTCACCAAAGAGCGG
>DZBC01000034.1 GCA_022729835.1 Sulfuricurvum sp.
CGATACTGAAACCATCGACGGCGTGACGTTGCCGAGCTATCGCGGTGATATCATCAACGGCGTCGAGTTTACGGCTGAGGCGCGCGTGCCTGATCCCGAGCGTATGATTAAAGCCTACAACCAATCTGCGGCGACACTCAATCTACTACGCGCTTTTGCTTCAGGTGGTTTGGCGGATCTGAATCAAGTACACAAATGGAATTTGGGGTTTGCTTCGCAAAATGAGGTGAGCGAAAAGTATGAGGAGTTGGCGCGTCGCATCGAAGATTCGCTCCGCTTTATGGAGGCGTGCGGCGTCACATCACGTAATTACCGTACCTTGCGCGAAACTGATTTTTATACCTCTCACGAGGCCTTGTTGCTGACGTATGAGCAGGCCTTTACGCGTCAAGATTCACTTACGGGTGACTGGTATGACACTTCTGCACATATGCTCTGGATGGGTGATCGTACGCGCGATGTCGATGGCGCTCATGTGGAATATCTGCGCGGTATTCACAACCCCGTAGGGGTCAAATGTGGCCCGAGTATGCAAAGTGACGATCTGTTGCGTCTGTGTGAAGCGCTCAATCCGCTCAATGAAGCAGGTCGGCTCAATTTGATCGTGCGGATGGGTGCCAACAAGGTGCTTGAAGGGATGCCTCGTTTGGTACGCGCAGTGAAATCGGCCGGATTCAACGTAGTGTGGAGCTGCGATCCGATGCACGGCAATGTCTACAAAACTGCAAACGGTTTCAAATCACGCCCCGTTGATGCGATTTTGACCGAAATGAAAGAGTTTTTCCAAGTGCATAAAAATGAAGGTACTGTGGCTGGAGGCGTACATCTGGAGATGACAGGCAAAAATGTTACTGAGTGTACCGGTGGCACCTTTGTGGTAACGGAAGAGGATCTCTCCAGCCGTTACCATACCCATTGCGATCCACGTCTCAATGCCGATCAGGCACTCGAATTGGCGTTTATGATCGCCGACACCCTCAAAGAATCCCGCAAGTAGACATTACATGTAAGGATCTCAAGCCTTACATGTATCTATTTTTAAAGCGCCTGAATCATGCGGATAAGCTCATCGGGTCGGTTGGAAAATTGAATCGCACTCTCTTTGGTAATCATTTTTTTACGTAGGAATTCAATGAGTTCTTGAGATTGGGTTACCATGCCTGTGCCGGCTTGGTTGAGCTGCATTTGTGAGTAGAGTTGGTGCACCTTGTCTTCACGGATTAGGTTGGCAATGGCGGGATTGGTGATGAAGATCTCCTGCGCAGCCACCCGTCCGCCGCCGATCTTGGGTAGTAGTGCCTGAGAGATGACAGCAATGAGTGAGGTGGAAAGTTGGGCGCGCACTTGAGGTTGCTCATCCCCGGCAAAAACGTCAATAATACGGTTAATAGTTTGCGGTGCTGAGTTGGTGTGCAGGGTGCCAAACACAAGGTGGCCCGTTTCGGCTGCAGTTAGGGCGGCAGAGATGGTTTCGCGGTCGCGCATCTCACCGATCAGAATAATGTCGGGGTCTTCGCGCATCGCATACTTAAGTGCCGTAGAGAAGCTACTGGTGTCGGTGCCAATATTACGGTGGGAGAAGAGACATTTTTTGTTCTGGTGCACAAACTCCACTGGGTCTTCAACCGTGACGATATGCTTTGATTCGGTCATGTTGATTTCGTTGAGCATGGCGGCGAGTGTGGTTGATTTACCGCTACCAGTCGGCCCTGTGACCAGAATGAGACCTTTTTCGCGCTTGATGATCTCTTTGAAGATCGATTTAGCATTGAGTTGATCGAGTGAGGGGATGTTGATGGGGATGATACGAAAAGCGCAGGCAATATCACCCATCGTTCGGTAGTAGTTGGCACGAAAACGGCCAACGTCAGGGACGACCAGAGAAAAGTCGAGTTCCCAATTCTCTTCAAAGGCTTTTTTCTGTTTTTCGGTCAGTAGACTATATGACATTAATTCAATATCTTCTCCAGTCAAAACGGGTAGATTGAGTGCCACCAACTTGCCGTCGATACGGATTTGCGGCTCCGAACGGGAGACGAGGTGAAGGTCGGAAGCTTTGTAGGCAACTATGCTTTTGAGCAGTTTTTGAATATCCAGTACTTGACTCATGAAACAATTCCTTCATAGATGTTGGGATCAAACCCTACAATCAGGCGTTCGCCGACTTCGATGACGGGGCGCTTGATCAAGAGGTTGTGGCTGCAGAGATAGTGTCGCTTCTGGGCATCGTCTGGGTTGATAGCTTTGAGGTTGAGCGTTTTGTAGGTCGTGCCTTTGGTGTTGAGCAGGATGGAGAGGGTGGTTTTGCCCAGCCACTCGTCGATCTTGTCACACCCTACCGGAGTACTTTTAAAGTCCACAAAGCGGACCTCAACACTCCGCTCCTTGAAAAAGGCGAGCGCTTTTTTGACGCTACCGCAACTTTTGATGCCGTAAAGTGTGATCATAAGACTACTCGATGATCTTGGGCACGATGAAGAAGTGCTCTTCACTTCGGGGTGCATGGTTAAGAATGTCATCGTTGATGCGCACGTCGCAAAAAGGGGTGTCTTCGCGCAGGCGGGTTGAAGCGTCGCTCATGGCGAAGCTGCCGTCGATATGGCCGGTGTCGAGTTCACTCAAGTTATCGACAAATGCGATCATTTTGTCCATCTGAGCAATGATTTCGGCACGTTTGTCGTCTGAGACTTTGAGGTAGGAGAGGTGTTCAAGCTTGCTTAGCAGGGTATCGTCAACTTGCATTGGCTGCCTTGGTTTGGAATCTAATGGTGCGGCGATTGTAACAGAATTCTCGTTACATGTAAGCCTCTTAGCCCCGATTAACGAACACTTCGCTACCATGACGCACTTTTTTTAGGGGGCAACGGTTTTGAGTCTGAAAGAAAATATGACGATGGTCAGGGAGGAGCTTAGCTCCGAAGAGAGATTTTTTGAAAGTGCGGTCAAGGCGGAACGTTTTGTCAAACGCTACAAAAAACCCCTGATCGCCCTTGCGGTGCTCATCGTACTTGGGGTCGGTGCGGCAATTGTGTACGATGCGCAAAAACAAGCGGATGTTGAGGCGGCGAATGCCGCGTTGTCGACGCTTCAAAAGCAGAACGGTGATGCCGCGGCGGCTACCGAACTTGAGAAGCGTTCAGTCGCGCTTTTTGAGGCGTGGCAGCTCTCCTCTGCGCTCGATAAAGGCGACGCGGTTGCACTTGAAGCCTTGGGAGCTTCGCAGGTGGCAAGCGTCGCTGACGTGGCGGCCTACCACAAAGCGGTGCTTGCTGAAGATGCCGCCGCACTTGAAGCCTATGCGCTGAAGCCAGACGCTCTTTATCGTGACTTCGCGCTGTTACAGCTTGGCGTTTTGCTCCTGCGTGAGGGGCGCACACAAGAGGCGCATCAGAAGCTACAGATGATCTCTGAAGATTCGACGCTTGCACGTTACGTAAAGCCATTGATGCATTATGGAGTGAAATAAGGGTGAAAAAAGTCTATTTTGCGGCGCTGATTGCGCTGATCGCCTTGAGCGGATGCAGCTCTAAAGGGTACTACAAGCCTGAACAGGTTGCAGGAGACTGGAAGAGACATTCGACCCTCTCTGCCCCCATCGTCGCCCTCAGCGGCGACGGGGCAATGCTCGAAGACGGCACCATCTTGGCGCGAGACAAAGAGCTATCGTTTGGGTTGCCTGAGGGTTATCGGCTGGTGGGGATCAGCGACGGATGGGCCATCGGCACCATGATCGACGGTAGCCTTATATTGGTTGACGGCGTGCGTGAACCCAAAACCTTTGCGTTGGGCAAAACCGTCGCGGCGGCTTCGGTATCGGGTGAGCATTTGGCGGTGCTTTTTGCCAACAACGAAAAAGCGCTCTACTCGATTGCTACGGGTCAGCAGCGCTACAAAGAGATCGGCTCAAGCGTCACGGCGATAGACGGACGCATTGCCAACCCCTATTTTCTCAACGATCTGGTGCTTTTTCTCACCCTCGACGGCAAAATCGACATTGTCAACACGGGTTCGCTTGAGCTGCTTCGCTCCATCATCGTCAGCTCCGAAGAGCACTTCAACAACATCATCTACTTCAATGTTGTCGATGAGACGCTGTTCGCCGCGACGAGCTACCGCGTGCTCGCGCTGGCCGAACAAGAACTGCGCGCGTCGTATGAGCTGCGCGACGTCATCTTCACCAAAGAAGGGGTGTGGCTGAGCACCAAGCAAGGAGAGGTGATCGCCTTGACCCCATCGCTCATCCTTAAAGCCAAAAAGAAGTTCCCTTTTGCCCATTTTCTGGAGATGGTATTGCATGATGATAAGCTCTATCTGCTTGAGCGCGAAGGGTATCTGCTTGAGATGAGCGCCTCTTTGGAAGATCTGAAGGTGTATGAAGTGGATATCGACGAGGGGTTCGTGTTTGCCTCCAAAGAGGCGATTTTCATCAACGATCAGCGCCTTTTGCTCTCTGAGTGATGTCGGGTGAGCTTGAGGCCTTTGTCGAGTTCATCACGGTCAACAAGGCGCTAAGCCCCCGTACGATTGCCGCGTACCGACACGATCTGCACGATCTGGAGCTTCGCGCCGCAAAGCCGCTCTTTGCTCTGGATAGCGAGGCGGTTTTTGCGCTCTTGGGCAGCATTGCCAACCGCCGCACCCTCAACCGCAAACTCTCTGCACTCAACAGCTTCTACGACTTTTGCTACCGTAGCGAGTTTCATCAAAGTAAACAGCACTTTACCCTCTCCAAGGTGCCCAAAAACCTCCCCAAGTTTCTCGACTACGCCGCCATCATGCGCGCACTTGAGCTGATCGACCGCTCAAGCTGGATCGGACTACGCGACTATGCGCTGATCCTTTTTCTATACGCTTCGGGGCTGCGCATCAGCGAACTGCTCTCGATGCAGCGGCAGGATCTGGAGGGGATGTGGTTACATGTAAGGCACGGTAAAGGCGAAAAAGAGCGGATGGTGCCCGTTGCCGCAGAGGCGCTTGAAGCACTAAGCCGCTACCTAGACGCCGCGCCCACACGCTCATCTATCTTGTGGATCAACTACAAAGGCGGCGCGCTCAGCCGCATTTTCGCCTTCAAAATCACGCAAAAATATCTGGGCGTTTCGCCGCACGTGCTACGTCACTCTTATGCCACCGCGCTCATCTTGGGCGGCGCCGATCTGCGGGTGGTGCAGGAGCTGCTCGGCCACGCATCGCTCTCCACGACCCAAATCTACACGCACATCCGCCGCCAAGACCTGCTTCAGACGCTCAACCGCTGCCATCCGCTCGCGGCCGCGTTAATTTGTGAAGGAGGTGCTTGATATTGGATGAAGGGGATAGCAAGAAAGCGAGGTTGGGTACAGGTGGATATTTTCAAGCCGGAGTTTTGCAACGAGAAGAAATCAATGCCTATTTGGCGAAGCAACTTATCGGCTATAAATACACTAAGGGTTCAATCCGGTTTCCTTTGAATCAACCGATCCAAAAAGCGTTGGTGATTGAAATGGTTCAGTATCGCTATGCGCAAGTCAATAACACCAAACCGTAAACTCAGGGTTGAGTTTGGGCTGGGAAGTTCTGCGGCATAATCGGCAAAAGTGGCTTTTAACCGACAACTGCGTTACATGTAAAGGATTCGATGATGTTCGCTTCGTTTGTTCAGGGCTTGTTGCTGGGGTATGGCGCGTGTGTGCCGATAGGGCCGATCAATATTTTGCTGTGCCGTTGGCGACGATGACCTTGGTCGATTTGCTTGAGGGGCGGATGATGAACTCGTTGTTGTCGTGAACACTGCACAGGTGCTTTTTGGAGAACTGAAAGGTCAAAGCGTTCAAACCGACGCTTTTAAGCACCGCGTTGGATTTGATGTGCAGCCCTTTGTAGAGTGAAAAGAGCTCAAATACATGCCGCTCGGTACGGGTGAACATCCCAAGCAGTTTCTGCCCACTGGTTCGATCAATCGTCGGCTACGGCGCTACGTCGGGTACGGTAGAGTGTGCAGATGTCCTGTGTGAGCATGGAGGTTCCTTCGCCGATAGGATGGCTTATTGTATCAAAAAGTATGCGGCACGACGCAAGAGGGATTTAGCCCCGATGCGCTATCATTACGCTGGTTATGCAAAGGAGAAAGTGGATGAGAATCGATATGGAAGCGATCGAAAACAGACGTCTCGCGGGCAATCACCTCAGTGAAATTCCCGCTGCGGCGCTGGGTATCCGCAAGCAGGTGCGCATCTACCATGGCGTCGAAGCCAATGGCATCAGCACGGTGATGGTGGTGCTTTCTCAAAAGAGCCGCATTGTGCTCAAAGATGTCAAAACGCTCGAATCCATCGCCAACGCCGCCTCTTTTTATATTCAGCGGCCGCTGATTTACAAGATGTTGCTGTGTGAAGCGCCGATCTGCTCCAAAGCGCGCAGTGCGCTGGAGTCTCTGGGCTGGGGGGTCGCGTAGTGTTGCTGTGCGACGTGGGCAATACGTCGTATCACTTTTTCGATGGCGCGCGCGACTTTCGCGAGTGCGCGGCGTCGTTTGATCCGGCGCAGATACAAGAGCGGGTCTTTTATATCAACGTCAATCCGAAGCTTGAAGCGCTTTTGGCGGCTTTTGGGTGGGTTGATCTGGGCTTACATGTAAGCAAAAAAGGGTACTACGAGACGATAGGTATCGATCGTCTGGTGGCCTGCGAAGCGACGCAAGACGGACTGATTGTGGATGTCGGCAGTGCGATTACAGTGGATAAGATGGAGGCAGGTCGCTACCAAGGCGGCTTCATCTATCCGGGGATCGAAGCGATGCGCCGCGCCTATGCGCAGCTCTCAAGCCGCCTTGACTACGCTTTTAACTTTGACATCGATTTGGATAAAATGGCATTCAATTCCCAAGATGCCGTAAGCTATGGATTTTTGGCGCCTCTGTGCGCCGAAGTGGCACGCCACGATGCACGCGTGATCCTGACCGGCGGAGATGCACATCGCTTGCTGCCGTACTTCAAAACGGCGCAGCACGATCCGCTGCTCATCTTCAAAGGGATGCAAAAAATCATCAATGAGGCTGCTTTATGTTGACTGTCGCACTACCAAAGGGGCGGATTGCCGAAGATACGCTCGCCATTTTCACCCAGATTTTCGGGGAGCGTTTCGTCTTTGACGACCGAAAACTGATTCTTGAAACCCCCAATTTCAAATTTCTTCTGGTGCGCAATCAAGACGTCGCGACCTACGTCTACCATCAAGCCGCCGATATCGGGGTGGTGGGTTTAGATACCATCGAAGAGCAGGGGCTTGATGTGATCCGCCTGCTCAACCTCCAGCGCGGCCGCTGCAAAATCGCCATCGGGATGCGTAAAGGCGAAAAGCTCGATCTCTCCAAACCCGAGATCAAAGTAGCCACCAAGATGGTCAACATCACCAAGCGCTACTTCGCCGAGCGCGCCGTAGCGGCGGATGTGATCAAGCTTTATGGCTCCATCGAACTGGCACCGCTTGTGGGGCTGGCGGATATGATCGTCGATATCGTCGAGACCGGAGCGACCATGAAGCAAAACGGTTTGGAAGTGGTCGAGGAGATCATGGAGTCCACCACCTACCTCATCGCCAACAAAAACAGCTTTTTCGAGAAGAAGCACGAAGTGCTTTCGATTTATGAGAAGATCAATGCCATCATCAAGGCAGAAGGCAAACACTAAAGGAAGGGCATGAAATTTTGGCTCTGTTGCTGCTTGCTTTTTAGTCTGCTCGGCGCACAGCAGTCGCAAGAGTCAAGCAATACCCTTGGGCGCGGGATCGATTCACTGCATGAGTATCTCTCACGCAAAATCAGAGTTTTTTCCAGTAATGTTGATGGCGAGCTGGCCTCTTGGGCGGGTGCAGATCATGAGCGCAACGCCTCAGCTGGCATGTCGGATTACTTCAGCAGTTTTTTTCGAGACGAAACATTTTTCAATAGCTACAACCGAAGCTATTTTCGTCTGCGCAGTGGTTTGGATTGGAGAAATCGAGAAGTTGATCGATGGATCACACAGATTAACTTCAATTTAAATTTGCCCTACACCCAGGACGCCCTTGATCTGATTATCGGCGAGGAGATCGAAGATGATCTCGACGACAAGCGACACAATCCAAAGGCTGCCGATCCGAGTGTTGGGGTGCGCTTGCGTCTTCCGCGATTTTTTGATGCTTTGGAGACGAACTTTGTGGTGGGGGTGCGCGGCATCGATGTATTTGCACGAGGGTATATGCGCTATATTATCAATCTTGGCGATTGGCGCATCTATCCGGCGCAGACGGTGGAGCAGGGTTTTATAGAGACGATGACGCGCGGGCGTCTTTTTGAAGAGACGCGCTTTTTTTTCGACCGTCGTGTCTCCAAAGCAGAGATGGTGCGTTTTTTGTTGCGGCGCAGTAGCGATACGGATCGCCATGGGCAGCTCTACGCCGGTTCAATCTCTTATTTTAACAGCTTTGGACGACACAGTGCGGGTGTGCAGACCTATATCTCACTCTCTGGCGATACCCATTATTTCATCAATCATCCCACTTATGTGCCTAAAGGTCACGAACATACGGGGATTGATACCTATCGCACCGGTGTGATCTGGAAGGCGCAACTCTGGCGCTCATGGCTCTTTTATGAGATTGAACCAGCCGTTGAGTGGGATCGTGTTTATCACTACGGAGTGCAGTATCTCTTTTTGGCCAATTTGGAGTTTTGGTTTGGCACCTATTAGAGTAGCCGCTTCATCAATTCGATATGGTATGCCTCCTGCGCATTGATGCAATCAAAAAAAGCGCTGAGCTCAGGGTCCTTTACCGCGTCGGCGAGTGCACGGCACTCCTCTTTGGCAACGTGTTCTTCGTCGATACCCTTGAGAATAAACGTATGCATATCCCCAACTTTGTAGCTGAGTTCATGGACTTCTCTGGGCAGGGATAAAATACCCATTAGTGACATCATGTTTCCAAATGCCTGAAGGTGGTAGTACGATTCGTCGATCAGATCGGTAAAGACTTCATAATGGGCGATTGAGTCGGTGTAGGTTTGCATGTAAAAGTAGGTCAAGATCAGCTCATACTCTTTGTAGGACTCTTCAAACAAAAAGCGGATCAGTGCGTCGCGCTGAGGGCGTTCGAGTATTTTGTCGGGATAATGCATGTGGCGCTCAAATGCGGTAATGGGATGTTTGTGTTTGGTATGCTCACAACGTTCGCGAAGCACTTGGCGCATATAGTGTTCGTCGCTTTGGATGCGCTCACTCAGCGCTGCATCATCAATCTCTCGGGTTTGAAGGAGCGCTTGAGTGCTGTCGTAAAGAGAGTGGGTGTCACCTTGGACGATGGGAATTGCGTCATGTCGGAAATGGAAGTAGCGATTGTGGTTTTTATAGTGCCTTGCGATCCATTTGAGATGGCGAAACGATATTTTGGCGAACTCGTATAGTTCCGATTTGAGCATCGCATCGGGCGTAGCAAAGGAGCCAAAGAGCAGGCTGAGCCACTGTTCGTGTTTGTACTGGAAGAGATCCATGTTTATTCCTTAGGTAAAGTACAGCTTTGGCTGATTGCATTTTTTTGCATCGGGTTAGCATCACCTTGGGCGCGTGCATCGGCGTTTTGCTGTGCGGCTTCAAAGGCACACAGCACCATTTCGGCGCAGGCTTGTTGCGACGCATTCGCCTCTTTCATCTGCGCGCGCATCAGCTCCAGTGCGCGGTGTGCGTTTGGCAGAGTGTCGCCCTTGATCATCTCCGTAAACATCGAACCCAGCACGACGGTGTCCTGACAGCCGTTGGTGGCGAAGCCAATATTCTCAATACGCGCATCGGTTACATGTAAGTAGATGATCACAAACTCGTTCGTTTTGGCGTCATACCCCATACCCACGCCGTTGTGGGGGTCGATTTGCCCATAATTCTTGGGGTGCATCAAGTGCTCTAATATCTCTTGGCTCAATTCTTCATTCATCATGGCTGGATTCTAGCATAAGCTTCATGAAGTATAATCGCCGCATGAATTCAAATCGACCGATTACCCCCCAGAATTTCCTCCCCACCACCCGCGCCGAAATGGACGCTCTAGGTTGGGATGCGTGCGACGTGATTCTGATTAGCGGCGACGCCTACATCGATTCGCCCTTTATCGGGGTGGCGGTGGTGGGGCGGCTGCTTGAAGCGATGGGATACCGCGTGGGCATTATCGGACAGCCTGATGTGGATTCGGATGCCGACATCACACGCTTTGGGGAGCCGAGACTCTGGTGGGGGGTGAGCGGAGGTAGCGTCGATTCGATGGTGAGCAACTACACCGCCACCAAGAAGTTTCGCAACTCCGATGACTACACCCCCGGCGGCAAAAACACCAAGCGGCCTGACCGCGCGGTGCTCGTCTACTGCAACCTAATTCGCCGCTACTTCAAGGAGACGGCCCCCATCGTCATTGGCGGCATTGAAGCGAGTTTGCGCCGCGTCACCCACTATGACTACTGGAGCAACAAGCTACGAAAGCCCATTCTCTTTGATGCCAAGGCGGACATTCTTATCTACGGCATGGGCGAGACGGCGCTTCGTGAAGTGACGCAGGCGCTAGAACATGGCAGTGAGTGGCGCGACGTGCGCGGGGTCTGCTATATCGCCAAAGAACCCAAGGAGGGCTACATCGCGCTGCCTTCGCACGCCGAGTGTCTGCGTGATAAAGAGCGCTATATCGACCTGTTTCAATATTTTTACGACCACAACGACCCCATCAGCGCCAAAGGGCTTTGTGAAGAGGTAGACGGACGCTTTTTGATCCAAAATCCGCCGTGTGATTACCTCAGTGAACCCGAGATGGACGCCGTTTCGGCGCTTCCCTTTACGCGCGAGCTGCACCCCTTTCACGCCGCACAGGGAAAGGTGCGCTGCTTAGAGACGATCAAATTTTCGATCATGAGTCATCAGGGGTGTTGGGGGGAGTGCAACTTCTGCGCCATCGGGGTGCATCAGGGGCGCACCATCCGCACCCGTAGCGAAGAGAGCATTGTTGCGGAGGCGGAGCTGTTCACGCAATATAAAGATTTTAAAGGAATCATCTCCGACGTGGGCGGCCCCACGGCCAATATGTACGGCTACGAGTGTGCCAAAAAGCTCAAAGCGGGCACCTGCGATCATCAGCGCTGCGTGGATGACACCCATCTGTGCAAAAGCATGAAAGTCAACCACTCGCGTGCCATTGAGATGCTGCGGCGCGTGCGCGCGGTAAAGGGAGTCAAAAAGGCTTTTGTGGCTTCGGGCGTGCGC
Source organism: Sulfuricurvum sp. (assembly GCA_022729835.1). Lineage (GTDB taxonomy): Bacteria > Campylobacterota > Campylobacteria > Campylobacterales > Sulfurimonadaceae > JAFGUB01. Next base: position 11,253 of record DZBC01000034.1, read on the forward strand.
TATGATCTCATCACCGCCGATAAGCAGCACGGTTACATGTACCTCAAAGAGCTGGTCAAACACCACATCAGCGGTCAGATGAAGGTCGCCCCCGAGCACACCTCGCCGCATGTGCTGCATCTGATGAACAAACCCGGCAAACAGACCCTCGTTGATTTTAAAAAGCTCTACGATCAGCTCAACCGCGAAGAGGGCAAAAAGCAGTTTCTCACCTACTACCTGATCGCCGCGCACCCCGGATGCACCGAGCGCGATATGCATGAGCTTAAGTGCTTTACCTCTGAAGAGCTGGGGATGAACCCTGAACAGGCCCAAGTCTTCACCCCCACGCCCGGCACATGGTCGGCGGTGATGTACTACACCGAACTCGATCCCGCGACACGCCAAAAGATATTTGTTGAAAAAGATACAGTGCGCAAAGAGAAGCAAAAAGCGATTGTGGTCGCCAAAGAGGAGATTCGGCACGGCTTTGATTCGTAGCGGTTAGAACCCCTCGACTTGCAAAATGTTGCTGATGGGCCGGTGGAGTAAATCAATGGTGTCGTAGGTATAGGTGAGGGATTTTCGGTGCAAAATGGCCAGGGCTGCTTTTAGCTCGTCAAGCGGGAGGGCTTCACGGCATAGCAGCACAAAATCGTCTCCAAAGATGCGAAAAATCATGCTTTTTGGCCATTTTTTGCGCAAAATCGCGGCGGTGAGTTTAAGCACTTCATCGCCGCGCTCCCACCCTTCAATATGGTTTAGTTTAGAGAAATGGTGCAGCCATAGTAGATGTAAATAGCGATAATTGCGGTCATGAATATTACGTGACAGCACCACGTCGAGATAGTTTTTGTTGAAAATACCACAAAGGTTGTCACGGTAGAAATAGGCGAAACGCTCTTGTTCAAGTGCAGTAATCGGGAGCTGGTTGACACTATGGTCAAGCCGTATCTGTGCAAGCACCTGCAATGCGATATCGACCACTTCTGGGTGAAAGTGAATACCGCTCAGTTGACGCAGCTCTTCTAGCGCTTGGGGTATCTCCTTTCGTGCTTTGTAGATGCGGCTGGTTGTCATGGCATCAAAGGCGTCGGCAACCATCATGATGCGAGAGAGTGGTTCGATGGCATCGCCGGAGAGACCTTGCGGATAACCGCTACCGTCAAAGCGCTCATGGTGCTGCCACATGAGTTTGGCGGCGGCGGCAAAAAGTGGAATTTTATGCAACAGCTCGTAGCCCATAGTGACGTGCTCTTGAATGAGTCTGTACTCCAGATCAGAGAGCTTTTGTGGATTGAGCAATACAGAATCGGGGGTGGCAATTTTTCCGATATCGTGTAGTATGGCGGCTTGGTAGACCAGATTGCAGGCTTGTGTGTCGTAGTGCATCGCTT
>DZBC01000035.1 GCA_022729835.1 Sulfuricurvum sp.
CCAAGTGGCCGGATGTTCTGCGCGATTGGTGGCCGGATGCGCCGTTATATGCACCGGGACGTCATTTGCCCTTGTAACGCTCTATCGATTCTATGGAGGACTCCATCTGTGTGAGTGTGAACGACATCGGAAGGCCTGCGTGGTTCTCAACGATCATGTTGAGCATCACCTGTTAGAGGTTGGGACGTTCAGAGTGCAAACGACCATTTAGGTCGTTTTTTCTTCGCTCTTCTTCCTTGCTAAATCCCTGTGTGACTTCAATGACGCCGAGGCGCTTGGCATTACCTTCATTGTCTAGCGTGATGAATCTATCACTAGGGGTGTAGTCGTCACCATAAACCTTGAAACTGGTGGAGTCAAGATGGGCATACTGTATTGCCCAACATCATATACGATCTCGGCGTCCAAAAGCTACATGGAATACAAACTAAGCGCACCGATTCCCTAGAATCAGCGCCATTTTTGCGCCATAACCTACATGGAATACAATATTTTCTCAACAACTACACGAAATACAATGTTCAGCCGGCTTCCGATCTGCTGGTTTAACCGACATCAAATACGATCTCCAGTGTCCTAAAGCTGTTTAGAACACGGATATTGTTATGAAACAGTGCGATTGTTCATTCCAACTACAACTCTGCTCATCATCAGGCTCTTACAGCGGCGCTCGCTCCAAAGCTCTTGTCTCGCATGATGTAGCCGTTTATACTTTTCTTTAGATTAGTAGAACAACATTGATACATTTTCTTCCAGCTTGGAATTTCATGTTTCATTTGTGGCTACCTTTGAAACATTTAATTCCACAATTCATCAATTTTACTATCTCTATGAAACATTTTCTTCCATTTGAGCACTATCGTACTGCTTAACCCTTCCATACTGCAACATTTTCTTCTCATAAACACTGCTATGGAATAATTTGTTTTACTCCTACACCGTCCACAAAGTAGGCATTTGCCTACTTTACAGCCCATATTGAATCAATTCATACTGAAACATTTTCTTCCAGCACTTTCAATTTTTTAGCTTTTTGATCGTTATTCGTTGCAGAATTTGTTTCATTTGCCATTTCACATGCTCAATAATACGTTTATCGGAAGCTTATGTTGCGGTTTAGGCATTTGATGTTGCAGTATAAGCATTTCATGTTGCAACAAAGGAAGTCAATGAAGCAACAAAAGAAGAATATGTTTCAATACTGGAAGAATATGTTTCACTAGGCCTTTACAAAGTCCCTACTGGCCGTACTTTCTGCTTCTCTAAATCTATTAAATATCTTCTAAAATTTCTAAACTATAAGATAAAATCTTCTTAAGACGTAGATATACTTATTTTATTGGAATTTTACGTCTTACTGCAACAAGAAATTCCATTTCATCGCAAAAATTGCTACAATGTCACATGCCCAATCATTATCAGCCTGATCTTCTCAAACATAATGACTACATCAAAATGTTACAAGTCAAAAAGCAGATGTCATTTCAACAACAACGAATATTTGATACTGTTTTGCTAATAGTGCAAGATATGCATAGAAAAGGTAATCTTGATGGAGTCGTTAAAGAAGGTACTCTTTCATTCGATCTTGATTTTTTCAAAGAACAAATGCTTAAAGGTTCTAAGATCAACAAAATCAACAGATCAGACATTAAATCTGCTCTCGAAGCAATGACCGATCTTAAATTCTCTTATGACCTTCAGGGTATCGATGATAATGGGGAGGAAACCAATAAAGTAGGGAATTTTGTAATTTTTCAAAAAGCGGAAGTTGATTTTCTTCGCAAAAAAGTGAACTTAACTTTTGGACTTGATTTTAGAACCGAAAATCTAATACCAAATGCAAACTATACTGCTCTAAGTTCTGGCTATCTTAATGCTTTCTCATCTCAATATGCAAGAGCACTGTATCAATATTTTAAAATGTTTATAGGCAAAGATTATTCCAGACCCTTTCGTGATAACAAAGAAGACGATATGGAATTTATAAAAAAGCTCCTTGGGATCAATGAAACTGAGCATCTAGCTTACTTTAACAATCATTCAACACTAATTATGAGAACTATTGAACCTGCAATCAAGCAAATAAATACTTGTAGTGATATTGAAGCAAGTTTTGAAAGAGTTAAAAAAGGTAATAAGATCATTGCAATACGATTTACCTTTAAACCTAAGACCGAGTACATCAATCATCACATTTCACGACAAAGTAATCGTACTGGTATTCTTATGCCTACCTTTAAGAAGTTTTCTGAATTTAAGGTTTGGGTAATTGAAACATATTCAGGTTTGCCTTTAGTAAAAGGACCTGTTGGATTTAATGAAGATCTCATTGTTATCTTGTCAGAAAAGGGTTACTTACATAATCCTGTAACTCGCAAAGACTTTAACCCAGATGATGCGATGGATTTATGGCAATGGATGTATTCAAACAAACATCGAGTTGGAAGAGTTGATTTGTCACGGAGCGAAATTTTTACTGACAATCACAAAGGCAAATATTTAAAACATTTTGACAAAGCCAATGGCGAATATGTATATCTAAAGATTCTCAATATTCATGTTGAAGATCGGTCGATGAGTTGGGATGACAAAGTTAATATTACGATTGAACAAGATGGTCAAAAAAAGTCTATTGACAACTACTATGACATAAAAAAATTCAAAGATGCACTTATAGATATTACTGAGGAAAGCATCATAATTGATGTAGAGCCTTTTTAAGTACTATGTGTACATCTTCTTCCAACAGGATCCACTTTCATGTGAATAACTTAGATTTTAGCATACAGATGACAAAAGATATTCAAAATTTTCACATAATTGACGCAGTAATTTTCAAATTCATGTTTTTCGATATACTGATACAAACAATATTGGATTCAAAATGATAATTACAATATCGCATCAGAAAGGTGGAGTTGGTAAATCAACTCTAGCCTTTAATATTGCTTCTGAGCTTTCTAAGCAAAGCAAAGTAGAAATCATTGATTTAGATGTACAACAAACTGTGAGTACCTATCATCATATTCGTTCAGAGATGGGACATAACCCTCTTCCTGTTCATATTTTTACAACACCAGAAGAACTTGAAAATTATATTGACTCAATAGACGAGGATATTATAGTTATTGTTGATTCTGGAGGTTTTGACTCAAGTTTAAATAGATTTTTAATACTTATAAGTGATTTTATAATTACCCCAGTTTCAAGTGAATTCACAGAAATCTTGGGCTTGCAAAAGTATGAGGGCATTTTGCGAGAGTTGTCTGAACAAACAGATTCTCTTCTGGTTACAAATGTGGTACTAAATAAGATAAGCCCAAATCAGAAACGATTCGATGATGTAAGTGACTTTATAAAGAGTTCATGTCATTTTAAACTTATGGATTCAATACTGCGACGTCGTGTTGATTTTGCCAATAGTGTTGCCCATGGTTTTAGCGTGTATGAGCTAGATAAGAGTTCTGAAGCTTCAAAAGAGTTAATAGATTTGGTGCAAGAAATTAAGAATAAAGTTGGGATTAATGACAAAAAAGAAGATTGATTATACTCTAGCTAAAAAGGTTTCACAAAATGCCGCACTTGCAGAACAGATACATACAATAGAGAAAAATCCTGATTTTGTTGTAGAAATTCCCCTTTCTAAACTCATTCCAAACCCTTATCAGCCCCGTATTGAAATGGAACCTCTGGCATTAAATGAACTGGCTGATTCAATTAAACTTAATGGTTTATTGCAACCTATCGTCGTTTCCTCAAACGGTGATTTGATGATGATAATCGCAGGGCATCGTCGCGTTGAAGCACATAGACTACTTCAAAAAGACTCAATCAAAGCTGTAGTTATGCATAATGTTGTGCATGCACAACTTGCTCTCTTGCCATTAGTAGAGAACTTGCAGCGTAGTGAAATGAATCCGATTGAAAACGCTATTGCATTTAAAAAGATACTTGATGACCAAATTGTTGAAACACAAAATGACTTAGCTGAGGCAATTGGTGTATCAAAAAGTTGGCTTTCAAAAACTTTATCAATATTAAGGTTACCAACAACACTATTAGATAAAGTCAAAGAAGACAAATACTCTGATATAACAGTTTTATCTGCACTTAACAAAGCACCTACGGAGATTTTGGGCAGTTTATATATCAAAATCAAAGTACTTTCACGTAACGAAGCACTAGAATCAATAAGACAAGCTATAGAAAAACCCACAAAAGTGAAAAATCAAATAGAGATTAAAAGAAATAAGATTGTTATTCACACTTTGGGATTAAACGAGTCGAAGAAAGAAAGGGTTGAAGAGTTGATACATCAAATCAAAACTTTAATAAGTGAATAATTGAAATAAGTTGTGCATGCACAACTTATTTCAATCAACGCCGGAAAAACTACAATAGACCTAGCTTTCTTATGTATGATATCAAAAAAATGTTAATAAGATAGACTCCCAAAAATCAAAAAACATAGTCGACCTTCAAGTTATAAACTGAACTACCACAACTTTAGCGGTCTAATGATGATGGCCTCGATATAAACGATCCGCGATTGCTAAGTATGGTTCAAACACAAACGCGAAGTAATATTAGAGGGGATCGCCTTTAAATCTTGATAGTGTGTGCTTTGAGAGGGTGACATTAATTGGCTGATGCTTGCTCGGAGTCATCGTATGGCAAATTGGCATATAAATCATGCTTGTCTTTGTAAGTCACTACGATATCGGTATGAAACGCTACCTCGAACCCAGTCAGATCAAATCACGCTTTTTCTTGCTTTACTTTCTCTATGGGAAAGTGAAGTATGGCAGCAAAGGCAGTGATGCAGAACGATTAGGGCGTATGAGCGCCTATAAAGCGATGATGCATCTCTATCGTCCCATGGTGCTCATAAACAAGCGGGTGTTAATCTCTGAAGCGGAGGCCAGAACCGTTGCTTTATGCCAAAAAGCAAGACGGGAGTTACCTGATGGAGACTTGTTGCAAAGTTTTCTTCTGACTGTTGAAGGATTACGCGAAGAGGTCATAGAGCCTTCAGGTATGGCTAAAAGTTGACGATATGGCTTTTATGAAACGCATTCTGAATCACTTTTTACCGCGCCGCCGCTTACGTAAAGATCATTACTATCTAATTGACAATCTGGCCTATCCGTCATTGCGCTAGGGTAGGGCCTCTATTGGTTGTTAGAATATTCTGTGCTGGCGGAAGAACTTCCACGGCAGCGCTTTTATAAAAGCTCCCTGGCGCTGCGGATAATATCCATTCCATACCACGCTCTGGCTTTATGCATCGCTTTGGTAAGGGCGTGCTGTTTGGTATCCTCTTCGAATGCAAGCAGATCGGTGGTTTTTGGATCATGGTGTAAAAACTTGGTGGCGTTCATAGCGATGTAGACGATTGAGAGGGTAGGGTAGGTATCGAGCTCTATAAACTTCTCTTTGGCAAAAGCTTGCAAAAACGCCTCGTTAAAGAGGCGATAGAGTGTGAACTGTTTTTTAGAACTGTAGTGGTATTCATACCCGATGGCAAAGTGATAGGTTGTAGGATTCACCCCAAGCTGCATAATGGTGTGGCTTAGGTGGCGTACCATAATCTGTACCCTTCGGTAAAACTCATCGCGCGCTTTGATGGGGTGATCCATTGAGCGGCTGATGCCGATACCTTTACGTGATCGGATCGGTTGGACGCTTTCTCTATCGACGCCGCTGAGTTTGGCATACAGATCTCTGCCCTGGCGGCCCCACCCCTCAATCAAGGACTTTGCCTCAAGGGCCTCGCCGATGGTCTTGATCTTATAGTCGGCAAACTTCTTTCCAAATGCACGTCCCACTCCTGGAAATTCGGTGATGGGAATCTCTTTAACAAATGCATAGCGCTCATGATCATGTACGACCTTTAGACCATAGGGTTTACATGTACCCGTTGCCAGCTTCGCTGTCCACTTACTGTTTGCAGCACCAATGGAGACCGGCAGCAGCATCTTTGAGACGATCATGCGCTGAAGGTTGGCGATAAACCTTTGGGTTTGATCCTCCTCTACCCACCCTTTAAGATCCGCAAAAATCTCATCGATGCTGTACTGCTCTATGGCGGGGATCTCATTGGAGAGCAGCTCCATGAGTTGATGCGAGAGGGTGTGGTAGAGCAGGTGATCAGGCGGTAATACAATGGCCTGCGGGCAGAGCTGCAGTGCTTCGCGCAAGGTCATAGCTGTCTTTACCCCACAACGTCTGGCTTCATAGCTGGCGGTGGTGACGATACCTCTTATGCGTTCTCCCTCTTGAAAATAGCGCGAGGGATCATGTTGCGAATGAAAGAGGGAAGGGACAAAGGCGCCACTGTTGAGGGTGTAGAGTTTTTTAGCACGCGCAGGGGTACGCTCAAAGATAAAAGGGTCGCCCCTTCCTCCGACAATGACCGGCTTACCGATCAGATCGATGTTGCGGTTGCGTTCAGCCGATACGAAGTAGCAGTCAAGGTCTAAGTGGATGATCATAATCGAGATGATAGAGGAGGAGTGCGGGGGTAGGGCGAAAGTGTGGCAAAGTGTCATATGAAGCTTAGCGCTTCAGGTTAAGTAGAACAAATGGGCTATAGCTTCCGTATCTGCTCTAGTCTGATGTGGTGCTCCTCTGAGGTATCAAGCTGCTACGCCAGAGCCTGCACAATCTTGTGGACTGCATCGATCCACCATCTGCTGTAGGCCTCTAGGTCTGCATCAAAGGTCTCGGTCTGTTCGTAGCGTAAAGCGAGCTGTGCTTCGTTGTCATCTTTTACATGTAAGCCCTCAAGTCGTGCTTTCAAGTCAGGGTCGAAGTGTCCGATGATGGACTGTAGTGTAAAGTCGTTGCGAAATGATGCGTCGTAGTAGTGTAGGTTGTCAAAGAGTTTGCGTAGGTTCACCAGCTTAGCGTCTTGCATCCCCAGCTTACGACCGGCACCTGTCTCAAAGCCGTTGTGATAGACCACGCACTTGAGAGGTGAGCCTATATTACATTCCTAGACCGCGAAAATTGTTCTCTTCTTCAGGATAATCTGGAATCTCAAGCTTGATCTCTAAGTTCCCAATGGTGCTCCTTACTGATTTAGACACAATTGCGATCGCATCGACCGCGATACCGGCGTATTCGTCGAATGGCTTGATGATCTGAATCTGCTCATCATATCTCCCCTTGTTAATATTTGCTAAAGCCGCTTCAAGTTCTTTTAGGTCGCTCAGTGAAATTCTTTTATCCTCAACAAGCCTTTGCAGTAGCAGCTCGTCTTTGCTGATCGCAGTTGCAATATCAAAAATATCTCGAGTCTTATTGTCCTTTTTTCGAAAAACAATTTTCTTTGAAATAATGTCTTCAATCGACTCAATGTAAAGATCGAAATTAAACACATCCCGAGAGTCATCTACATATTGGACAGAAGCGCCCGAATCAACCAGGATGTCAACTTTGATATTATTTCCCGAGACAAGACCTATATGATTAAAGGTGTCGATATATTCGAAGCTATTGAAATGCGATTCATCTATCCAGTGTTTTGGGTTCAAATAGGACATGATCTGCTGGTCAGAAACAAAGAGGTCAATGTCGAAACTCAACCGGTGTTGGAAATGATACAGCGACAGAGCCGTGCCGCCACCAAAACGGATCATACTGCTTGGAACAGATAAGGGAACAGCTTCTTTAAAAAAAGACTCAAGCGCCTTAATTTGTTCGGCATGTAGTGATACTATGCCGGAGCGATCGTCAATACACAGCGAGCGAAAAGACATGATTGATCTTCTCCTTCGGAATATTGAATTGTTTTGAAAAAGAGCTTAGTTCACTCTCGGTCGCTTCTGTTTGGATGATATCAACTGCATACTTCTCAACGGGGGAGAAATCTGTTTCCTTTTGAAAAAGATCGCAGAGCATAGCTATGGTCAAATGCTTCTTTTGGTCTCCAATGGAGTTATTGATTGTCAAGAGTAGCATAGGTGAAAATTCAGTGCTCATATCGCGCTCCTTGGTTATTTTTATTGTAGCATAAAGGTATCTATATGGCGACTTAGCTACGTGTTTACTGAGCGCGCCGTCCGAATCTGTAGCAAAGTCAATTGGAAATGACAGTTCCTTTGCCGTACGCCGGCTGACTACGGGTACTCACGTACAGCGCCCGCTAGTCTATAGGCGTTTGATGGCGTGAGGTGCGCTCCAGTGAAGGCGCTTTGGAGCGTCTGATCATCGACGAAGCCGCGAAGATCAGTATAAAGAGCAGCAGCGATGAACCCCAATGGACCTTAAAGAAGCCCGTATTTGGATGACAGTATTCAAGAGCGATCTTATGGGATTGGCTGATAGCGTAGCCTCCGCTTATCTCATAGCCGTTGGCTTTGGAGATCAGCAAGACCTGATTGGTTCCAAATCCTTGTGTACATTCAATCAACGCGCCGGCATGAAACGCTACAGTGATCTGTGTCAGCGCGTAATGGCGCTCTGCGACGGCAAGCAAGAAGAGCGTCATTAGGAGGCTGCTAAGGACGCGGCTAAGTGTGTCATATCCCCTTGAGGCGATAAACACCCCTACGCCCAAAGTGCTCATAACAGCGCAAGCAATTAGATTACCGATACCACACATCAGCAGTGCCTCCTTTGCGTGTTCATTACATGTAAGATAGGTGCCGCTGGCAAACCTTGCAGCATAAAATCATACAGGATATGCCCCATTTAATCCCTCCTTGAGCTGTTGATGGTGTAGACCGGCCGCGTAGAGGCAGCGACCGAAATCATCATCAACGCGCCAAAGGTACCGATCACGCCACAAATCGGGTAGATCACCCAGCCGATCAACAGCGCTATCGTAGCGCTATGATAGCCGATACGCCGATAGAGTTTGACGGTAAGCATCAGATAGAGGATCAGTCCGATCAAAAAGAGAATCAAGCCGTTGAGCGGATCGGGCCAAAAGGTAACTCTTGGGTCATTGATAGCGCGATACCTCCAATATAACCCCCATATCATCAAAGCCCAAGCTGCTGCGTTTTTAGCAAGTGAGGGGAAGGCAAACAGCTCATATTTATGGTGCGTTTTGACATAGCGGCTAAAGCGGGTAATGCCGACAATGGCCGCAGAGAGTACCATCAAAATTACTATTAGGATCAAAATCTGCATGATTGACTCCTTAAGTGTGGAGTGAGCGTTTAGAGCGCCACAGATCCCGCAACCACTCCATCGTCCCCTCGCTGGCCATCTCAAAGGCGCTATCGATGGCAGAATCGATAGAGTCTTCAAACAACCCATTGAGCAGCGCTGCCAAACCCATAAACAGCAGGGTAGAAAAAAGAGTCGCCATCAGGCCCTCTTTACCATTATTTATAATACCGGACCCTTTGGGGCGCTGCAGGTGTATCACCGCTCTCTCCTGTGTTTTCAATTTGCATTCCAAACCGCACTTCAACGCTTTGCGCGCTCACCATAGTATTCGTCATCAAATATTTGCTATGATGTGCGTATCAACCCATTGAAACTATCCTCTAATATGAGGAAACCATCTATTACAGGGCTATTATAGAGGAATATAACCATCATGTCAAATAATCTGAGGAAATCTACCACGAAAGAGAAGCATGCATCTTAATGAACGCATCAAATCCCTTAGAGAGCGCCTAAAGATTAACTCTCAAGAGGAATTAGCCACAATCGTCGGACTGCCAAGGCATAAGATCGCCGATCTGGAGCGGGGTAAAACCAAGGAGTTAAAAGCGGAAGATGCTGCGCAATTTGCGGAAAATCTCCATATCAACGGATGGTGGCTTCTTACAGGGCAGGGCAGCATGAACGACGAGATGGCGCAAAGTCCAACATCCGATACAAACGCGCTTAAAATAGAGCCACTGTGCCATCAACACACCAGCGCGCAGGGTCAAACAGATGCCCAAACCTTACCAGTGCTGATCCTGGATGCATCACTCTTTACGCCCCAGACCGACACCGCACAGTTACGCTATCTGCGTCTACAGAGCGATAATATGGAACCGACGCTGCATAAAGGTGATTATGTAGTGATCCATATACAGCAACATGCGTATGTCGATGATCTCTATGCCATCATGATTGATCGGCGATTGATGATCCGGCGTTTGCATTTTAGAGTGGACGGCACCATAGGTATCTTGAGCGATAACCCAAAATATCCGCATGAGGTGTATGACCCAAGCGTTGCGAAAGAGTCGTTTGAGATTATTGGAAGAAGGGTGTTGACCCTCAAGCAGTAGCACCAATAAAGTCAAAGTCTGTGCATCAGTTTGTTTACATGTAAGCAAACTTTTACGACTGTTTGACAATCCAACACGGCGAAAAGTTCGAATGAATGCAAGACTTTAACGCTGAAATTTCATGTCAATGTGCGTAAAAGCAACTTTGCAATGTGAGTATTTTTAGGATGCATCGCTGCAGAAACCTCCCTAAAAATCAATGCGGTAAAAGCAGAAAATAGTCATGAAAGTGCATAAAACAACGCTCCAAAAACCATGAATGACGATACCATCTAGTACAAATAATGGTATTCAAATGCAAAAAACAGAAGCATATTCAACCAGTAGACGAATACAGAATCTTAAAAAAATCTATTAAACACATTCCGATTCATTCAAAGAGGCGTAATGAAAAAATCTCAATACTTAACTGGGATTTGGGAATATCAAATTATATTAACAAATATTATTCGGAATTTATGAAAAAATCCGCGAAAATAATTTCTTTAATTTTAAATATCAAAGATAGTTTTTTTAATTCTCCTCAATACCTTTAATTCGATGGCGAGCTCAAGCAGGTTGAAAAGATCGCGCGGATGACCAATAATCCGGCGCTTTTGGCGAACTTTGTGGACAATGCGGTAGCACTTGGGGCTGCGGAGTGGCAGGGGGATCGGCTGGTGGCGACTACCGGCGATCAGTGGACCGCTGCGGCTGCGGCGGCTTCTGCGAACAACTTTGTGATGGCCAACTCTAAGACCATCGGGGGGATTAGCTTTACCGAGAATCTGAGTCAGGACGGTACGGGTTCGATTAAGGCGGGATTGGCGCATGATGCTTCGTTTTCGGATACGGGTAAGGCGGAGATCGGGACGGATGTGAAGGTGAATGCGTTTAAGCCGGGGAACTTTGCTGCGGCGCAAGCTTATGAGTCTGCGATGCTTTTGAGTAATCCTGCGCAGATTGCCGCGTCGGCGGCGGCTGCTATTGCGGGAGGCATTGAGAATAGCATTTATGAAGATGAAGTTGATCCCAAGCTTTTGGCGGCTGTGGAAACAGGTAAAGACAAAGCTCAGATAGATGGGAAGGGTAGTGGTGAAGATGACTTATTTACAGCCATCGGTCTGCTTGGGAATGCGGCTTTAGCTGTCCCCTTTGTGTTGGCAACGGCGGAGGGGTATGCCGCTTACAAACATTTCACCTCTGAGGGGAAGAACTTTAACGGGCTTTCTGATAAGCCGCTGAAGCTGGGCAATAATCAGGTGTTTTCAGGGGTGAACAAAGATGGTAACACCGTTGATGTTTTCACCAATCCTAATGAGAAGGACGGAAAGCCGTTTACGCTGGATAAGCATGGTCAGTCGGTAGACTTTGATGGGGATGTGGATAGTCTTAAGCAGAAGTTTGAGCCGATTATGTCGCGGGGGGATTATTCGTCCGTGTCGCCTACTATGAAGGCGAAGCGGTTTGTTTCAGGGCTTACTGAGAGGTTTAGAGGTGGTGGAAGTGGAGATGGGGATGAATTAGGCACCCGTGCGTCTGGCGGCAAGACGGCGTCTGATCCCACGTATATAGGCTCTGGTAAACCCGCAGATAAATCCGTAGATGTAGCCGCCGACGGCGGCAAGGACACAGATTATCAGGAAAAAGATACCGGCGTAGATGGCCCCCATGATCAAAAATCCCAAGGCACACCTCCTAAAAATAAATATGCAGAAATTGTAGCAAATAGTGAGGCGTTTTCCAAACTCACACCTGGGGAGCAGGGGAAAGTGCGTGCGCAGGCGCATTTGCAGGAGGCTGTGAATGAGGTTAGAAGCGGGGCGGTGGCGGAACTTGGGGGGATGGTGAAGGATGCTGAAGATTATATAAATCTTGAATATTATATTTTAAAAAAAGCTCTATTTAATTGAAATCTTAATAACTTTTTCATATTTCGCAAATTATAATAATATATCGTATGAATCAATACAATATGTGTATAAACATCAAAGAAGAATATAATATAATGCCACTCGCGCGGCTATCAGCGAGCTGGAGTATCTTCATGCGACTGGGGAATATGGTGCCATGAGCAGTGTGTTTGCCCGGTTTAAGATCAATATTACAATAGAAGGGGAGATAAAAATATGAGTAGATTAAAAGAGATGCAAAAGGCTACAAAAACAGTCGAGCTCAAGCTGAAATTGGATTTGCCAAGTGATATGGCCGATCAATTGAGCTACATATTGAGTAAGGATGATTCGTTTGATTTGAGCAAAATGTTCGAACTGATTGCAAAAAACGCACCCATCCGGCCACCCGTGACGTTTTGATCCGGCCACCC
>DZBC01000245.1 GCA_022729835.1 Sulfuricurvum sp.
GCCTTTATCTTTGGTGTTACAGTCGGGTGCGATGCGAAAACGGACAAGGACAAGACGGCAAAACAGATTATGGCCCCGGCGCTGGCGGCCAATGGGGGCCCCGCCGCCCCTGCCGGGCAAAATTCCACCCCTGCCGCAAAAGAGGATGGCGGCGCCACCGTCGTTGAAGTGGACGGGATGAAGCTGACGAAAGCCGAGGTCAACGCGCAGGTCGAAAAGAAAATAGCCCAGTTCGCGGCGCAGATACCCCCGGAACGTCTGGAGGAGGCCAAAGCGGATGTCCGTAAAGGGGTGATAGACGCGTTTGTCAACTTGACCCTTCTGAAAAAGGAAATCTCGGCAAAGAAGATCGAGGCAAACGAAAAGGAGATTTCTGACTTTCTTGACCAGATGAAGGCAAACATGCCTCCGGGCCAGACGATTGAAGAATTCATGAAGCGTAACAACATGGACCTGGCAAAGCTGCGTGAAGAAGTAGGCAATAACATCAGGATAAATAAGCTCATTACGAAGGAAGCAGGGGGGAGTCTTAAGCCCGCGGACAAGGAGATTACCGATTTCTATGCTAAAAACCAGCAGATGTTTCAAAAGCCCGAATCGGTTCACGCACGGCACATCCTTGTGGTCAGCGACAAGAAGGACGACGAAAAGACCAAGGCAGAGAAGCTGGCGAAGGCCGAAGCGATTCGTAAAAGGTTGACTGCCGGGGAGGATTTTGCGCAGATCGCAGCCAAAGATTCCGACTGCCCCAGCAAGGATAAGGGCGGAGATCTGGGGACATTCGGCCGCGGACAGATGGTCAAGCCCTTTGAGGATGCCGCCTTTGCGCAGGCGCCCAAAGCTATCGGCCCGGTTGTAACAACCGATTTTGGATTTCACATAATCCAGGTTCTCGAACATAATGCCTCACAGACCGTAAAGCTTGATGACCCGCTGAAAAAGAAGATCACCGGTTTTCTGGAGAGACAAAAGCAGGAAGAGGTCTTTGGAAAGATTATCAAAAGGCTCAAGGCTGCGGCGAATATAGTTATTCACGGATAGGGGAGGGCGCTCTTAATGAGAAACCGCAATGCCGGAAAGGTATGCGATCGACTCTGGTATCTCGGCAGGGAGGAATCGGGCGTTTACCTCCTGGAGGGAGACGCTTCCTCGCTGGTGATAAGCGGCGGAATGAGTTACCTGGCGCCTGTCGTCCTTGAGCAGATGCGCGACTTCCATATCAATGAGGAGAAGATAGGGAAACTTGTCATTCTCCATGCCCATTTCGATCATGTCGGACTGGTTCCGTTCTTCAAGCGCAGATATCCAGCCCTGCAGATCTTCGCCCTTGCCCGGGGGTGGGAAATTCTGAAGATGGAAAAGGCCATTTCCACAATCAACGCCTCCAGCCTCATGGTAGCCCGCAGGGTTGGGGTTGAGGATTTGCTGAAGGGTCTGGATCTGGAGTGGAGGGATGATGTAAGCGGCTCTACCGTCGCGGAAGGAAGCGTGATCGATCTGGGCGGCTTGACGGTACGGATTATCGAGACACCGGGACACTCCTCCTGCTCTCTGTCAGCGTACTGTCCGGAAATAAAGGCGCTTTTCCCGTCTGATGCGGGGGGGATACCCTTTGAAGAGATAATCGCCCCCGCCGGCAACTCTGATTATACCAAGTACCAGCAGAGTCTGGAGAAGCTCTCCAGGCTGCCTGTGGATATTCTCTGCGCCGATCATTATGGTTTTGTAACCGGGGAAGAGGCCAATACCTATATCCAGCACAGCATAGAGGCGGCAAAGGTGCACCGGGAGCAGATTGAGGCCACCTACCGGAGAACCGGCTCTGTTGAGGAGACGGTGAAAGAGTCTCTGGACCAGGTTTATAGAGAACGTCCCAGCTATTTTCTTTCCCCGGAAATATATGCCGGGGTTTACCGTCAGACCGTCCGCCACATTGCCGCGGCGATGGAGAAATCATAGAGCCTGAACAAAGAAATGCTCAGAGGAACCTGGAAGAAATGAAATCTGTTGAACTGCTGGCGTTTGACCTTGATGGCACTTTGATTGATTCCTCCGCTGATTTGACGGATTCTGTAAATCATGCCTTGTCAACGCTTGGCCTTCCGGCGATCCCGGTGGAGGCCGTGAAGCGGTACGTAGGCGACGGGGTGGAGATGCTGATCAAGCGCGCACTCGGCAGCCAAGCAGACGAGTACTTTCCCCGCGCGATAGGGTTGTTCAGGGATTATTATGAGGAGCATCTGCTGGACCGCACGCTTCTCTATCCTGATGTCATTGATCTTCTTTATTATTTTGGGGTCAAAAAAAAGGTTGTTGTGACCAACAAGACTGAAAAATATACGCTCAAGATAGTGCGTTCCCTCCATATAAGTGATTATTTTCTGGATGTCGTCGGAGAGGACAGCACCCCTTTCAAAAAACCTGATCCCCGCCTTCTGACCCTGGTCATGGAAAAATGGGGGGCTGTTCCGGGGCGCACGGTTGTCATCGGCGACGGTCCCAATGATATCCTTTTAGCTCAAAGGGCGGGCGCTATCAGCTGTGCGTTTCTAAACGGGATAAGCGACAGAGAAAAACTGCTCCAGCTTCATCCTGATATTGTCTGCGAGAGTCTCTCCGATCTGAAGGAGCTGCTTTGCTGACAAGAAGCCGCTAATGCTCAACACCGTAAGAAAAACCGTTGCCGACAATCACCTCCTCCGGGGGGGTGACCACGTTTTGGCCGCTGTTTCCGGCGGGCCCGATTCTGTGGCGTTGCTGAGAATTCTGGAAATTCTTGCCGGGGAATACTCGCTGAAAATCACGGTGGCGCATCTTAACCATGGTCTCAGGGGGGAAGAAGCCGATCGGGAGGAGGAGTTTGTCCGCGGCCTCAGCAGAGAAATGCGGGTGGCATTCATCTCAAAGAGGGTGGATATCCGTACGCGGCAACGACAAGCCGGCAAGTCCCTTGAAGAGATCGGCAGAGAGGAGCGTTACCGCTTTCTGTGCCGAACTGCCGAAGAATACGGCGCGGCAAAGATAGCCACCGGCCATCATCGGGATG
>DZBC01000246.1 GCA_022729835.1 Sulfuricurvum sp.
TTTCAGGTCCATTCAAAGCATAAAATATCAATAAACCATGCCTGACCCCTTTCTCCTTTCTCCCCCATGCGGTCGTAAGAGGATGGGGCAATTATTTTGCTCTCGGCCATTATGGCGAAGTCTTCGAGCAGACCCGTCGATTTACGGCTCATCGTCTTCGGCAGTGGCTATGGCGCAAGCATGGCAACCCGGGAGGGAAATACAAACGCTGGCCCGACCAGCGACTCTTCGATGAATACGGACTCTATCAACTGCCGAAAGCAAACTTCAGACATCCTGACCTCACTGGAAAAGAAAGCAGAGAGGGAGGAAAACCAATGAATCGGGTTGAAGGGTTTGAGGTCATGGGTTGAGAATGCGGGATGCCGCAAATTCAGCTACCGATTTTCCCCTCCAACAGCACGGCCATTACCAGCGAACTGGCGTTCCAGGAACGGGACGGGACGGTGTGGTATTTCAATGGGCACCTTCCGGTCTTCAGCCACCCAGTGGGGGACATGGGCTCGTTCCGGTTTTTCACCAGCCAACTCATTGCCAATGGCAATGCCTCGCAAACCGAGATTTCACGAACCTTCGGCGTGCCGCTGGTGAGCGTGAAGCGGGCTTGTAAAAAGCTGAGGGAGGAAGGGGCCGCGGGATTTTTTCGCCCGCCCGTGCCCCAGAAAGGACACAAGCTCACGCCGCAACGCATCGAAGAAGTCCAAGGGATGCTTGATGCGGGAATGAGTGTCCCCGCAATCGGCACGGAATTGGGAGTGTTGTCCAACACGATCCACAAAGCCATCCGGGTCGGACGGCTCAAAAAAAAACTCCTGGCAGCCTGATCTCTCCCCGGACGGCTGCGAATGCCGCAGCCGAGCCCATGGTGCCAAGCAACCAAGGGGAGCGCAGCGTGGCCGATGGAGAGGCACCCATGGGAGTGGCCACCACCCGCTCGATGGAACGAGTGGCGGCCGCTCTCGGAGCGTTGGATCACGCCGAAACACGTTTTGAACGCGCCGATGATGTCCCGAACGGCGGAGTGCTTTGCGCCCTGGCCGCCTTGCTCGGCCTGGGTCTCTTGCGTCACGCGCAAAGCCACTTCAGCATTCCCAAGGGCTTCTATCCCATGGACTCCATCTTCCTGTTGCTGGCTTATTTGGCGTTGGGGCGGGTGCCGAGTCTGGAGCAACTGCGTTATCATTCACCGGGAGAATGGGGCAAACTCCTGGGATTGGATCGCATTCCCGAGGTCAAGACCTTGCGCGATAAAATCGGATGTCTCGCCGACGACACCGAGCGCACGGCGCGCTGGAGCGGGGATTTGGCCAAAGAGTGGATGGCGCAAGACGTGGAGGCCGCCGGAGTGCTTCTCATTGACGGCCATGTGCGCGTTTATCACGGAGAAGCCACCAAACTGCCTCGCCGCTACATCAGTCGCGAGAGGCTTTGCCTGCGCGGTACGAGCGATTACTGGGTCAACGCGCTGGATGGGGCTCCCTTCTTCTGCGTGACCAAGGCGGTGGATCCCGGCCTGCAAAAAACCCTTGAGGAAGAGATCGTGCCCCGTTTGCTGGCCGAGATCCCCGGGCAACCCACAGGTGAAGAACTGGCCGCCGACCCGCTGCTCCACCGCTTCCTGCTCATCTTTGATCGCGAAGGCTACTCTCCGGATCTCTTTGCCCGACTCAAATCCCAGCGCATCGCCATTCTCACTTATCATAAACATCCCGGTGCCGATTGGAGCAGCGGCGAGTTCGTGGAGCAAACCCTCACCCATCCCAATGGCGAAAAGAGCACCCTTCAACTGGCCGAACGCGGCACCCGCCTGAGCAACGGTCTCTGGGTGCGCGAGATCCGAGCTCTGAGCGAAACCGGTCATCAAACCGCCATCTTGAGCACCGACTACCGCAGCGAGCTGAGGCGATCAGCCTCTGCCATGTTCGCCAGATGGAATCAGGAAAACTTCTTCAAATACATGCGCGAACACTATGGTTTAGATCGTCTCGTCGAGTATGGGATCAGCCCGCTTCCTGAGACCACTCGTCTCGTCAATCCCGACTGGCGCACCCTCGACAGCCAAGTTCGGCGCACCGCTGCCGAACTCAGCCGCGCCAGAGCCGTCTTCGCCGCCCACACCCTCGGAGCAAAGGAATGCGAGCCCGAGATCGCCGCCCGTCACGAAGAAAAAAAAGGGGCTGCCCTCAGTGCTTTGGAAGTCAAACAAAGCCAGATCGAAGACCTCAAAGCCCGGCGCAAAGCCACTCCCAAACACATCGAACTCAAAGATCTCCCTCCCGAGCAGCGTGTCGCCCAACTGCGCGGCGGCAGAAAACACTTCATCGACACCATCAAGCTCATCGCTTACCGCGCTGAAACAGCACTCGTCCAACTCGTCCGTGAAACTCTCCGCCGCCATGACGATGCGCGCAGTTTTGTGCGCGGACTCTTTGCCTCCAGCGTCAACCTGCGCCCCGATCCCGCACGCAACGAACTGCGCGTCGAAATCCACGGCCAGGCCAACCCGATCCACGACGCCACTCTTGAGGCCATGTGCAGCGAACTCAATGATGCAGAAATCCTCTATCCGGGCACCAACCTTCGCCTCGTTTACCGTCCAATCAGATCATCCGCTTTCCCCTGAGGTCAGGATGTCTGAGCCTTTCGAGCGATCATGTGTGTGGAGCCAGACTTGCAGCTCGATGGACTGCAAAAACTCGAACTCCAGCAGTCGGGTGAACGGGAGCGATTCTGCCATTTTATTGCGATAGGCGAGAGCCGTTGGCGTGTGGATCTGCTTGCGATAAACCGAGCATAGATAGCTGGTGTCGGGATAGCAGATCATGGTTCGCCGGTTTCAAAGGCGCGCATTTCCTCGACCTCGGCGGACGTGAAGACCCGGTCGCCCCAGATCCTTTTCAACCGCGCCCTGTAGTCCGGATGCTGGAGTTTTCGCTTCGGAGTCGTCTGCTGAGGCGAGAGCTTGGCGAGGGGTTTCGAGTGTTTGGTGATCAGCCCCTCTTGCCCGCCCCCGAGCCAA
>DZBC01000036.1 GCA_022729835.1 Sulfuricurvum sp.
CAGCAACCAGTTTTTTGACGTGGTTTTTTTGTTCGTAATATCCAGTACCCACGGCGCTGATCACCCCAAGCCCACCTTCAAGCGACACATGCCCGGCAAGCTGATCCCAACTAATTCCTACACCCATCCCACCTTGAATGATCGGAATCTCGATGGTATGTTTGCCGATTTTGACCGATTTAAAACTCATGAATGTACCTTTAATCGCGCAAACTTGCGCTTTCCGATCTGTACTATATACTCACCAACTGACAACTGTAACTGCTCGTCTTCAATCTTCTGTTGGTCGATTTTAACAGCACCTTGCTTAATGTCGCGTCTCGCCTGCGTAGTAGACGCGGATAGCCCAGCATCTTGAAGTGCTTTGGCAATCCAGATTGGCCCTTCGAACTCAAAGGTATCGAGTTCGCTGGGAATCTCACTTTTGGCGTGTACCCGTTCAAACTCCGCCTTTGCTTCCTGTGCCGCCGCATCTCCATGAAAACGCCCTACGATCTCAAGCGCCAACATCTCCTTAACAGCCTTCGGATGATGTGTCTGCGCATTGATCCCCTCGCGGAGTGCCTGAATCTGGATCAGTGACTGCGTACTGAGCAATTCGTAATAGCGCCACATTAGCTCATCACTGATGCTAAGCACTTTGGCAAACATTTCATTGGGATGCTCTGTGACACCGATGTAGTTGCCCAGAGATTTACTCATCTTCTGAACTCCATCAAGCCCTTCGAGAATCGGCATCATCAACACGGCTTGCTCTTTTCCCGTCTGATAGGTGCGTTGCAGATGACGTCCCATCAAAAGATTGAACTTCTGATCGGTACCACCGATTTCGATGTCACTACGCAGATGGACGCTATCATAGCCTTGAAGGAGCGGATAGAGAAACTCACTGATCGAGATAGACGTTCCACTTTTGTAGCGCTTCTCGAAATCATCACGCTCCAGCATTCGCGCCACGTTAAACGTTGTGGTAAGTTCAATCATTCCTGCGGCACCCAGCGGATTGATCCACTCGGAGTTGAACACCACCTCAGTCTTTTCTGGGTCAAGAATCTTAAAGACCTGCGCTTCGTAGGTTTTGGCATTTCGGGCAATATCTGCGGGCAGAAGCTTTTTGCGGGTTTCGCTCTTGCCGGTAGGATCACCAATCTGAGCGGTGAAATCGCCGATGAGAAACTGAATCCGCGCACCGTATTTCTGAAAGGTTGCCAATTTTTGTAACAGTACCGTGTGTCCTAAATGCAAATCAGGTGCTGTGGGGTCGAATCCGGCTTTGACCGTATAAGATTTGCCCTCTTCATAATGCGCTTTGAGTAGGTTAACAATGCGCTCCTCATCGATAATCTCCGCACTTCCACGGCGAATCTCTCGTAATGCCTCTTCAATCATTCTTATCCTGTCTATCTGCTGCGATACGCATCATCCGTACGGAAAAACTGTATCACTTTTATTTTTTGCTCAATTCTACCGCGCAGGCGATTAATATCCCCTTCCAGACTCTGGAACTCTATCTCGCACAACTGAATATGTTCCTGTTTTTCCTTGCCAAGTTCAATACTGTTTATATCACAACCCAATTTTGCAAGATAGGTGAGAAAATCGGCCAAGGCCCCCTTGGCGCTTTGCATACTGACGATCATATGGTAATGATGAATCATCTGCGTCATCCAGCGCACAAAGAGCATCGGTTCATGTCGCTCGATCATAGCTCCAGCCGTTTTGCACATCTTGTGATGAACATGGGCCTTGCCATTTTGGATGAACGCTACAACCTCGTCTCCAGTTTTTGGGTGACAGCAGTAGTCAAACACTGCGTCACTAACCGCCTGATTGCTCAAAAACTCCAGACTGCCAAACTGAAACGACTTTAGGCGGAAACGATTGGTGCGTAGAAATCCTCTGAAACGGCTACGCTGTCGGTACTCCTCTTCATATTTTCTTGCAATCTCTTTGAGTTTTTCACTCTCTTTGGCCAGTTTAGAGCGGTTCTCACAGCAATGGGAGTGATCAAGCCAGTGCTCAGCCTGCGCGGCATTGGCAGCAATGATCGTGGCAAAAATATTAACACCGCTTAGCGCATCAATATTGCGTAGTCTAGCATTGCAGTTGGCCCGGATGCTCGATTTGGCACGCGACGTCTTAACCGCGTCAATCCAACTACAGCGTGGCAACTTCTCGTCTCCCGTGATAATATTGACGATGTCGCCGTTGTGTAGCTCAGTCAACAAACTCGCTTTTTCCTTGTTGATCAAGCACCCTTCCGCTTTGTCACCCACTTCGGTGTGCACGGCATAAGCAAAATCAAGCACGACCGCTCCGCGCGGCAATGTGAAGGCTCGGCCTTTGGGCGAAAACACACTAATATCTTCACTGTAAAGATCATTCTTAATCAACTCATAAAACTCTTCGACCGATTCGTTTTGATATTGCAGATTGTTTAGCCAATCGAGATTAATGCCGCTGCTTCCGCTTTTGTATTTCCAGTGCGCAGCCACACCCAATTCCGCCGTTTTGTGCATCTCATAGGTTCGAATCTGGACCTCTAAAATCGCTGTTTGATCAAAAACCGTCGTGTGCAAGGTTTGATAGCCGTTGTCCTTCGCCAAAGCGATATAGTCTTTAAAACGGGAGCTTAGCGGGCTGAAATTCAGATGCACCAAACCAAGAACCGTATAGCAATCCAGAGGACGCTTTAAAAGAATCCGAACTGCGAGCAAGTCAAGTATCTCATCAATGCCGATCCCCTTACGCTGCATTTTGAGATAAATAGAGTAGTGGTGTTTGACCCGACCGATAATCTCAAACTCATCGTCATTAAATCCGTTTTCAAGAAGCATCTGATAAAGGCGCTGGCGAAACGCATTGAGTTTAAGTTCGATGGCGTGGTAGTTGCTGTCAAGATAGGAGTCAATTTTTCGCTCCTCTTCAGGGAAAAGATAGTGAAAGCTCAAATCTTCAAGCATTTTTTTCAAAAATGAGATCCCCAGTCGATGTGCAATCGGCGCATACACTACGAGCGTCTCTTCAGCGATACGATGCTGCTTGTGCGGAGGCAAAGCACCGAGGGTGAGCATATTGTGGAGCCGATCACAGAGCTTGACGACCAAAACGCGCACATCTTCTATAGATGCCAGCAGCATTTTACGAAACGAGAGTGCCGATACGACCAACTTTTCGTTGGAGTTAGAAGAGACCAACTCAGCATCTCGGATATGGTCAATCTTGGTCATACCTTCAACCAAATGGGCGACATCCGCGCCGTATTCTGCTCCGATTTGCTCAATGGTACACGCAGTATCTTCAACCAAATCATGCATCAAAGCCGCCAAAACCATCGACTCATCTTCAGTCATGGTACCGACGATGGAAGCTACCAAAATGGGATGAATGATGTAGGGTTCACCACTTCGGCGAAATTGACCTTCATGCCCTTTGAACGCAAGTGCTAATGCTTTTTTGATGGTGGCAGTGGCGTTGATCACGCCAAACAGATGTTCAGTAGCAGCTTCAACGGTGTGGATATAGCGGAGCTTCTCCAGATCGATGGATTGCAACAATCTAGAGGCCAAAATTAAAACGCTATTTGCTAGAGATAAAACCGGAGACGCCGATGGCGCCCTCTGCGATTTCCATCAGTGCCAAATCAGCGCTCTTGATGGTTTTTAGATCGATGTTGAGTCGGCTGTGGGCACCATTTTCAAGCTCTTGAGAACGTCTTGCGACGGCAAGTGCAAGTTGGTAGCGGTCGATGTTGGCAGTTTGAAGGGCTTTTGCAGTGAGTTGTTCTAGTCTCATAATGTCTCCTTATTTGACGATTGAGCAGTGGGTGAGGTCACCCTTGATGATTTCCAGCAGATTGCCGGATTGAAACATGTCGCATACGATGATCGGAAGCGCATTATCCTTGGCCAGTGCAATAGAGGTGTCGTCCATCACTTTGATGTGATCTTGCATCGCTTGATCGTAGGTGATTCGGTCGAGCTTGATCGCATCTGGATATTTTTTAGGATCTTTGTCGTAAATACCGTTCACCTTGGTCGCTTTGATGATTACTTCAGCATCGATCTCGACCGCACGCAAAGTGGCCGCAGTGTCGGTGGTGAAAAAAGGGTTGCCAGTTCCTGCGGCAAAAATGACGACGCGCCCCTTCTCAAGATGGCGTACTGCGCGGCGCTGGATGTAAGGCTCAGCGATTTGCTCCATCTTGATGGCAGTTTGTACGCGGACACGAAGACCGACGTGCTCACACGCCTCCTGCATTGCCACGGCGTTGATGACAGTGGCCAGCATCCCCATGTAATCGCCCGAAGTACGGCGGATAATACCGTCTTTGGCGGCCGTCACACCACGTACGATGTTACCGCCGCCAATGACGATGCCGACTTCTATGTCGGCGTCAACAAGACTCTTGATCTCCTGAGAAATGTAGTTGAGGATCTGCGTATCGATGCCATATCCCTCCTGACCCGCCAGAGCTTCGCCAGAAAACTTCACCAATACACGTTTAAACCCCATCCAGACCACCTCTATTTAAACTTCGCGAATTGTAGCTTCAGATTGCTTTAATATTGCTTTGAGGAAAAGGCCGCTCATCGCGGCCCAGAAGAGCGACCCAACTAATTTTTTGTGCGCATTTGCACGAAGAGAGACAAAGCCCCGATACCAACCGCAACAAGTGCGGTCCAGGTTGCAAGGCTGTGCATGATTTCGTAATCCAACTCAGACTCCTTGTAATCTTTATGTAATTTTTTTGTAATCGTATTGTATCATAATACTATGAAAAAATAGTAAATTACTTTGAAACTTGAAAAAAGAGTTATGCATCACGTATAATGGTGTCATGACAAAAAAAGAGATGTTCAAAATTTGGCGACTTGCAGGCTATACAGGTACCCAAAGCGATCTAGCGCACCACTGCTTCAACCTCAAGGGCAACCGTATGACAACGCTCAAAGAGGATGAAAAAATTCCCAAGCACTGGGTGACCATCACACTAATGGCACAGATGCTTTTTGAAAGTGGTGTCGATGCGGACAAGCTTGTTGATCGCTTGCAAAAAAATAAGGATGAAGGGAAAAAAACCAAACGCTAGTGGATATAGCGTTTACGTTTAGACTCCTTGAGCTTTAGCAGATCGACGACCAAAAAACCATCCACGCAGTTATCGAAGTCACGGTCGATACCAAAGTCGAAAAACTGCACCCCACCCTCTTCGCAAAGATCGCTGTATTGTTTATAAAGCGTTGGAATTGCGTATCCCATCTCCTGCAAGATATTTTTCAGACGCACCACATCTTCGCGGTAATCGTTACATGTAAAGAGGGTTTCAAAATTACGCTGACGCTCACCGGTGATCACATAAGACTCTTTGTGGCGCACCCCTTCGCTTTGAGCGGGGAAGTAGGTGGAGTAGAAAAAGACCAGCAGTGCGACCGCTTCGTCATTGTACGAGCGAGAGATGCTCACAGGGCCAAAGAGGTAGCGGATTTGCGGATTGGCACGCAAATACGCCCCGATCCCCTGCCATAGATAATCGAGTGCGCGGGAGTTCCAGTAGCGTGGTTGCACGAAACTGCGTCCCAGCTCAATCCCGTTTTGAAAGTAACGCTTAAACGCATCATCGTAGTCAAAGAGCGTCGAGGTGTAGAGACCATCGAGTTCGAACATATCGATCATCTCTTGAGCTTTGGCGATGCGGTAAGAGCCTACGATCTCTAGCTCCTTCTCATCCCACAACACAATATGCTCATAGAAAAAATCGTACTCATCCAGATCACGCTTTTTACCGCTGCCCTCTTTGACTTGTCGGAAGCTGATCTCACGAAGACGACCGATCTCTTTAATGATGGCATTCTCCTCTTCATTGCGGTAGAGATAGATCTTTTTTCCGTCGCTCGTTTCGCCGAGTGCTTTGGCATTTTGCAGCTCACGCTTGAGCTCTTGGCGGTTTTCGGCCAGTGCGATCGGATTGAAGGTTTTGAAGAGGCCCCGACGCTTTTTGGCCACTCGGTAAAAGTGCTTACGAAAGAGCTTAACGCGATCGATCAGGGTCATTGAGCCAAATTCATAGCTCTCGTATGGAATGCTCTTGCCAATCCTAAATCCAATGCTTTTATCATGGTACTTAAACATCTCGTGTGGAATCGTAGCAGTAGCGAGTGCCTTGCTGATCATCGAGAGTAGATAAAAAGCGCGCGAGTTTTTGGCTTCGATAAAAATCGGCAAAATCGGTGCTTGGGTCTTTTGGGCAATTTTGAGAAAGCCGCTGCGCCACTTGGTATCCTTGATACCGCTAGGACGTGCACGGCTCACTTCGCCAGAGGGGAAGATAATAACCGCCTGCTCTTTAGCGAGCGCATCGTAAATCGCTTCGACAGAGCTACGCTCCATCTTGCCACGCACATTTTCGATGGGAATCAGTACATCGTGGAGATTTTCAAAGCCGCTGAGAAAATTGGACGCGACTACTTTAACATCTTTGCGCACGTCGCTAATCACATGCAAAAGTGCCAGCGCATCAAGCGCACCGAGCGGGTGATTGGCGATAATGACACATTTGCCATAGGAAGGAATGCGATCAAGCTCATTTTTGTTAATGACAATATCGAGATTGAAGTGCTCCAAAATCGCCTCGATAAAGCCAAAAGCGTCACGGTGCGCGTGGCGTTCCAAAAAGGCATTGATCTCATTTTCATGAAAAAGACGTTTGAAAAAAGCCACGATCCCCTGACGCAGGAGATGAGGAATTTTTTCAAACGACGGGTAGTTGTGTAAAAAATAACTTTCGACGGAAATCGCCATATTTAAGCCACCATATAGATATCGACCAAAGCATCCGCGACACCCTGCATCTCTTCACCCAATACCATTTGCTCTTCGATAAAATCCCACTCCTCGTCAATAATGATGTGGGCGTTGGACAAATTCATACCGTACTCTTTGACGAGATAGGCAGCCAGCTTATGGGTAAATAGCGGCATCGTTGATCCTTTTAAGATCGTTTTAGATACCGATATCATAAAAAATGATTATTTCTTAATGATTACATGTAATGCTCGACGATGTTACACAAGCCCTAACAGAGAGATTAACAACACCGGCGGTGTTACGATAAGCCCCACCTTCATGTACTGCGTCCATGTGATTTTTACCCCTTTTTGGGCAAGCACATGTAGCCAAAGCAGCGTCGCCAGTGAGCCGATCGGGGTCATTTTCGGCCCCAGATTACAACCGATGATGTTGGCATAGGCCAGTGCATTGTGTCCCGCTTCGGCAATGGCAATATCCATAATCATCACCATAGTGCGCCGCTTAGCGCAAAGAGGTTCACAGGAAGATGATACGCATCGCCGATGAAATAGCCTGCCAAAAGCAGTGCCAACAACCACCGGCTCAGATGAAACATCGTCCTATTTTTAATGGCCGATTTGGGAGACGCAAGGGAGACAGAGAACGTTTAACAGGTCGCTAGCGTAGCTTGGAGTCGTAATTGCTTTGTTGTTTACTGTTTCTGCCCCCCTGTTTTTCTTTTTCTCAAAAACGACGACAGACATATTGTAACCATCCAGTAATATTAAATAATCTCTAATATTAAACATGATCTAATGCCCTGTTCCGATTGTAGGTGTCATAAAATACCTGCAATTGTTGCAAAATCAACAAGGAGTTTAGAATGCGATTATCAATCTTCCCCCCCCTGTTGGCAAGCACGCTGCTGCTGACTTCAGCGGCTTACGCCAAACCTATTAGCGAATCAGAGTTGAACAACGTGGCCAAAAACTGGCTCTATAAAAAACACGGAATAGATACCGAGGTAGAAAAAACCGTCTCGTCAAAAGAGCTACTGAAAAAAGCAGGCAGCACCTATGCGGGCAAAGAGAATGCTTTTTACTTCGTACAACTCAAATCCAAAGGATGGGTGATCATCACGGCTGATGATGTAGCAAGCCCGATCATCGGATACGCCAAAGAGGGAAACTTCGATCTTGATAACCTCCCGCCGCAACTGACATGGATGCTCGAAACCTTTGCCAAGCAGATTGATACGTATGCGCAAAAAGATACACAAACCATTCCGCTTGAAACGGCCCTGATGTGGGAAACCCTGAAACAAGACACCAAAGAGTTTAAAGAGAAAAATATCTTTTCGCCGATCAGCGCACATACCCGCGCTACAACTTGGAAATTAGAGCAAGAGGTCTCTTTGAATACGCCGACGTGGGATCAGTGTAACTTTTATAATGCGCAGACACCTTTTGATACGGCAAGTAAGTGCCCAAATGATCAGGTACCTACCGGATGCACTGCCACCGCTATGGCAGAAATCATGCGTTATTATAGTTGGCCAAGTCAGGGTGTAGGCTCACACACATATACATCTGATTACGGTCAATTGAGCGCCAACTTTGGCGCTACGACATACAATTGGGCCAGTATGCCTACAGGAGTGATCACTTCGACCAATAACGCAGTAGCCACGATTATGTATCATGCCGGAGTTGCCGTTGAGATGGATTACGCTCCAAAGGTTTCACGTGCATGGTTTCCTGCTGATGTTTTTGAAAATCATTTCAGATACTGGGCGACCGGATCAGAAAACGGGGTAGGAATGCAGGAGCGCTCCGATTTTAGCGATAGCAATTGGCACTCAAAGCTTAAAACAGAGCTTCGGAAGGGACATCCTATCCTATATACTGGGTTTAATGCTCCTGAAACATCTGGGCACACATTTGTTCTTGAGGGTTTCGATACCGAAGGAAGTTTTTATGAGATCAATTTTGGTTGGAATGGAAACAGTAATGGCGTATACACACTGAACGATATCACACCTAAAACAGATGATTATAGCAGTCATCATCGTGCGCTCTTTAATCTCAAGCCAAACAACACCACCTACAAAGACCGCTATGAGCCGGACAATACTTGGGATAAATCCTCCTACATCGTAGCAAATACCACCAATGCAGGTTACAGCATCAACCCTGCAAGCGATGCTGATTACACTTGGTTTTGGAATGACACTTCAGGAACTGTAACCATCGAAACCCGCAACAGTAGCGGCGATACCGTAATGTGGTTATACAATTACTATGGTCAGCAGATCGCTTATGACGATGACGGCGGCGTTGACAATTTATCAAAAATCACTACCAATCTTGCCTCAGGCCAGTATTACATCAAAGTAATGAGCTATAACAGCGGTTCCGTGATTGGCGCTTATGATCTAAGAATCTCAAAATAAGGAGTCTACAGTGTTACTAAAATCTTTAACCCTGATCGTTTTTATCCTGTTGTTACAGGGTTGCGGCAGTGACGATAAAACCCAAAACCGACTCAGTTGCGCCAAAGATATGAACGAAACCTATCTGCGTATTGTTCACCCGCAGGTGACGCAGAGCGATCTGGAGGCGGTACAATGAAAAAGATGCTCATTCTGTTTCTATTGATATTTACACTCTGGGGTGATCTGCCGCCGCCGGAGGGGTTTCATTATATTGATAGAAGCACATTTATCACCAATGTGAGTGAACATTCTAAATATGTATTTGTCGGATATCTATATCGTATGGATGAACATCAGTATCTTATCGAAGACAATACAGCGCTTAGATTGGGAACCAGTCTTGATACAGGTTTGTTGTTTATTATTAAACGCGCTTTTTTTGATGCCTACGGAGGATTAGAAGGAATAAATTTTGACGCGTTGGCACGACAAAAAGAGGATGTTATGTTCTTTCCTTTCCCTTTTCCGCAAAATATAGCCGACGACAATTGCAACGTCACAAAAGACGACTATTACTATGAAATCGAAGAGGTTGACGACAGCAACATCACCTTCAAACTGCAAAAGCGCATACTGACCGACAGTGAAGGCGTTACGCAGACCATCACTTACTAGATGCACGCCTACGAATACGCCTTTTTGGCGGCGTGGGGCATCACGGTTGCCGTAGAGACGGCGGTGTTGCTCTTGCTCAATCTGTGGCGTAAAAGCGCCAAAACAGCCGATGTACTCTTTGCAGGGGTGCTCTGTTCCTCGCTGACGATTCCTTATTTGTGGTTTGTGATGCCGATCTTTTTGCATCCGCGCTGGGTGTACGTGGGCGTATCCGAATCTCTGATCATCGTGATCGAAGCGCTGCTGCTCTATCGGCTGCTGCGGCTCTCAGGGCGCGACGCTTTTTTGGCCTCTTTGCTGGCTAACGGCGCGTCCATCGCGGCGGGGTATGTGCGTTACATGTAAGCCGTTTCAAATCCACGAGCAGCAAACCCGACATAAAGGAGCGCGCGTCAAGTCTCCTTTGTTACAAAAGCCCCAACAGAGAGACCAGCAGCACCGGCGGTGTAACAACCAGCCCCACCTTCATATACTGCATCCATGTGATTTTTACCCCTTTTTGGGCGAGTACATGTAACCAAAGCAGTGTCGCCAGTGAGCCGATAGGTGTCATTTTTGGCCCCAGATTACAACCGATGATGTTGGCATAGGCCAGTGCATTGTGTCCCGCTTCGGCAATGGCAATATCCATAATCATCACCGTAGGCATATTGTTCATCACAGAGCTCAGCAGTGCCGCCAGAAAGCCCGTGCCGATCACCGCCACCGTATTGCCCTGAGCCGCAAGCGTTTCGATCACCCCTGCGAGGTAGGTCGTAAGCCCTGCGTTTTTCAACCCAAACACCACAATGTAAAGCCCGATGCTAAACCATACCACCTGCCACGGCGCGGTTTTGATGGTCATGACGGGTTTGGTGGCCTTGAAATAGGTGGCAATCGCCAAAAACACCAACGCACCGCCCAGCGCAAAGAGCGACACGGGAAGATGATACGCATCGCCGATAAAATAGCCCACCAAAAGCAGCCCCAAAAACCACCAGCTTAGCCGAAACATCGTCCTATTTTTAATGGCCGATTCGGGAGACGCAAGGGCATCGGTGTCTACATGTAAAGGGATATCTTTGCGAAAAAAGAGCCACAGCACCGCAATGGAGGCAATGATGGCAAGTAGATTGGGCAGAAACATAGCCTTGGCATACTCCCAAAAACCCAGCTCAAAATAGCCCGCCGTAACGATGTTGGTGAGATTGGAGATAATAAGCGGATTGCTCGCGCTGTCGCCGATAAAGCCGCCCGCCATCAAAAAAGCAAAGATTGATACGGGATTCATTTTAAGATACTTCATCTTGGCCAGCACGATGGGGGTGAGAATCAGCGCCGCGCCGTCATTGGCAAAGAGCGCACTCACCAGCGCACCCAGCAGCAACATATAGACAAACATCAGATGTCCGCTACCCCGAGCCAGACGCGCCATCTTCAGCGCCGCCCACTCAAAAAAGCCGATCTGATCGAGCACCATAGAGAGGATAATAATCCCGATAAACGCCAGTGTCGCATCCCAGACGATGGCGGTGACGGCAATGACATCATTCAAACTGACCACCCCAAGCAAAAGCGCCGCCAAAGCGCCAAGCACCGCCGAGGTGCCGATCTGAAGATTGCGAGGCTGAGCGATAATCAAGGTCAGCGTCACCAAAAAGAGCGCGATGGATAAAAGCATAAGCATCCTTACATGTAAGATGGACGAACTATAGCCAAAAGCGTCTCAATAAATCAATATATCTTGAAATATAAGATTTCATCCGCTATGATACGCTGTTGTCACTATAAAGGTTGCTCATGGAGCTTTTTTTACAAACGGTTTCAGCCCTCAATGACCCCAGTCGCGTTACGATATTGCGTTTTCTCGACACCCACGGCGAGCTGTGCGTCTGCGATCTGCACCTCTCGCTAGGGATGATCCAATCGCGCCTGTCACGCCACCTCAAAATTCTCAAAGAGGCGGGCTTTTTGCGGGTGGATCGGCGCGGCACATGGGCCTATTACGCCATCAGAAACCCCATCGACCGCTTTCGTCTGCAAGCCCTTGAGGAGATTCGTACCCTTCCCATTGAGATGCCGCCGCTGATTCAAAATTCACAAACCCAAGGATGTACCCTATGAAAAAAGTTCTGATTCTCTGTACCGGCAACAGTTGCCGTTCCATTATGGCCGAAGCGCTGGTGAATGCGCGTCTGGGTGATTGCGTAGAGGCCTACAGCTCCGGCGTGCGTGCCAGCGGCGCGGTGAACCCAAACGCCAAAGCGCTGCTGGAGCGCGAAGGACTCTGGCGCGATCATTACCGCTCTAAAGTGATTGATGAAGTGCTGGATCAGCCTTTTGATCTGGTCGTGACCGTCTGCGACCACGCCAAAGAGACCTGCCCCATGTTCCCCAAAGCGGTTAAGACTATCCACATGGGCTTTGATGACCCCAGCGGCAAGGAGTTTGTAGAGTATGAAAAGACCCTCGCACTCATTGAGGCCGAGTTGCTGCCGCGCATCGGCCGGCCGGCGCTCACTTACGGCCTGAGCAGCGA
>DZBC01000247.1 GCA_022729835.1 Sulfuricurvum sp.
GCGTTTAATTCGTTTTTTCCAGCTTGCGTCAACGGTTAAATCGGGGAATGCCTCTTCCAAATCCTGCATCGCCAGTGCGGCCAATGGATGGAGGTGCAGTTCTTTTCCCTTTCTTTCCGTATAGATGTCAATCTCATCGAGTCGCTTGCGGAATTCGGCGGTCAGCGCAAGGAAGGCGCCGTCCTCAAGCGGGATAAAGCGGCGGCGGGATGTTTTGAGGAGATCCAGCATCCGCTTCATGTCGATTGTCAGATTGTCATCGACCCGAAGGTTGCCGCTCAGTTCGAACCAGTTCCTGCCGCCGGCGATGCGGAGCTGAAGGTTACGGGCGGATATCTCATGGGTAACTTTAAGCTTCTCTCCTTCCGGCCACTCCACGATCACGTTTTTTGCCTCTTGAAGCGCCTTTAAATCGAGAAGAATTTGCAGGCATTCCTCGGGATCATCGATAAATGCCTTGTTCTCTGCGTCAGAAAGTCTGGCAAAGGTCGTCGAGGATTTCCCGATCCGGCGCGCCATGGTTTCTTCAGCCCGAAGATCGCGTTTTGTCTGTACCTTCTTACCTTTGAATTCCGCAATGATGTTGACTGCCCCTTTGCCTGGCTTAAGGCAGGGGCCTCCATCCTCCTTAAAGGGCATGACGAAAATCTCTGCTGTGAATCCGGCGCCGACGGGCAGAAGATAGACGTGGGGGGTCGGATCGGAGGCAATCTCCTCAAGGTTTTCACCGCTGCCGCCTATGTCCGAATGAACAAGAACACAAGAGGAGATCGCGGCGATGGCGGTCATCACGTCTTTGCTTGCCGATTCGGGTACAGTGAGACCATCTCTGCCGAGTATGCCGGCAATGAGCCGCTGTTCGGAGTTAATTTTAATGACCTTCCAGCGGGCGGGGGTCTCCTGCAGAAGCATGACGTCGGATTCCGGAAAAGGGGTTGAGGGCTTTATGTGGAGCTTCCCGTTGGCCTTTGCGACAATAATCTCCGGTTCCCCCTTGACGAATTCAACCTTTACGTCGGGGTTTTCCTCGAGAAAGAGGCGGGGATGTCCGACCAGGGCGGGCAATAGAAAGTTCTTGTCGAATACGTACTGAACTTCGTAATATTGTTGATACCTTCGAAGCGTTGCGAGAATGGAGATATCATCGGGGGTTGCAAAATCGAGGTTGTGTTTTTCGAATGCGCGGCTCAAGGCCACGTTGCGCCCGCTGCTCCATGCCCCTTTTGCCGTCATTTTCTGCTCCACGGGGCGTACATTCACCGTGTCGCCAGTTTTGCTCACCATCCAGATCAACCGTGTTTCACCGGGTTTTTTCTGGGCGCAGGATGTTTGATGGACATCTCCCAACTGCATCAAAGCGTTGAGGTTTTTGCGCCATGGCTCTTCCGCTTTGAGGGTCATTGCAAAAGAGTGCATTCCTGTCTGTTTTTCCGTCCGTTCCAGAAAATCCCGCTGTTCCGGTGTTTCGTTTCCGGTACGAACAAGCAGCGCCGCCGCTTCCATGGCAACCCAGTCCAGCCCCATATACGCCGCCCGCACATGGATTGTGTGGAGACGCGTCAGGGTAATCGGCGAAAGCTGTCCGTTGATCCAGAAAGAGGAAATGGCGTTGATGAGCGCGTCGAATGAGGCGATGGGCGCCTCCTCCTGGGCGACTAGTGCGCGGGCAATTTCCAATTCAAACCTGCGCATCTTCAGGACGCCCTTGAGCGATGTGTACGGAGAGAGTCTGTAGGAGGCGCCCGGGGGCGGTGCAAGAGCAATATCGATGAGCTGTTCGGCTTTTTTCAGGTTTTTGCTGTCGTCGGATGTGAGCAGGGCAAGAACGTGAAAGACGCCTTCAATTCCATCGAAGCAGCTCTTTTTCTTGCCGGTATGGTTTCGCAGGATGGCGAGATCGGCGTTGTACGAAGCAGTTGCCTCGTCGATTCTGCCTTTGACAAAGTGGTGCAGGCCGGAAAGACCGTATGTGTAGCCGAACCGGCTGAATTCGGAGACAACGGGAATAGCTTCCGCAGCCCGACCTCCCAAGACCAGACGGAGTGTCAGATAATAGAGGGCTGTCGATCGCATGGTCGATGTCGCCTGTTTGAAAAGAGGGGCCTTCATGACGGACGTGAGCAGGTCAGTGTCCGGTCTGAGATAGAGCAGCGCCTGATGAAAAAAAACGATCATGATTTCCATGCGGATGTTTTCGGAAAGGGCGCTGAACTACTCGTCGTCGAAGGGGTTGTCGCAGAATTGCAGGAGAGGAGAGGCGTACTGTTCCTTGTCCCCGCAGGTTTCATGCAAAGAGTGAATGTTTTTGTAGTAAAGGTGGAGATCGCCTCCGTGGACGGCGATGCGTAAATCGCGCATGATGCGGGGACAGACATCGAGGGCGCGGGAGCGCCAGCCAGTATTGACGGGAAGTTCCCTTTTGATTTCCCTCACAAGAAGACCGAATCGTATCGAGGGGCTGCCAGATATCTTGACGCTGCTCCGCCATGGCCTCGGGCGTTCGACAAAGGCTTTTTTCCGTGCGACGACCGCTGCGAGGGCATCTTTGGCCATGGTTTGCGTTTTCGGATCGGGGTCTCCAACTGTCATTTGTTTGAGGATCTCGGCTACCCAGCCGTGAGGCAGCGTCTTCAATTCAGCGATCAGGTGGCGGCGCGTTTCCAGAATCGGATCGGAGGCGGCCTTTTGCATGAAGGAAGAAACTTCGGTTTTATCCGGTGCGATTTCCAGGAGCGCCGTGATGACGTTTGCGTTTGTGCGCCACGGCTCTTTGTCTTTCGTCAGCAGAAGCGTATTTAAGCAGCCGTAACGCATGTCGATAACGGAGTTCAGCGCCACATCGCGGACTGCCGCAGCCAGGGGATGTGCGGATGAGAACGACAGATTGTCAACCAGCAGTGGTTTGAGGTCGGGATCGTTGTAGGCGCTATACGCGTCGTTCCATGTACGAAATGTCCACATTGCCTGAAATCGCTTGAGAAATGTTCCCTCTGGTCCGAGGGCGGC
>DZBC01000037.1 GCA_022729835.1 Sulfuricurvum sp.
AGTTCGGCGAAAAAAGGCTTAAACGCCCCGCTGCCCGATTCAAGCCACTCCAGCTCCGCGCGCGATTCGAGAAAATGGGCACTTACATGTAAGCCTTCGGTTTTGGCCAATTCGAGCGCTCGTTGCATCAGTGCGGGATGCACCGCGTAGGGCGAGTGAATGGCAATCGCGCTGTAGAAGCCTTCGCGCGTCACGCTTTTACAGGCCTCAAGGCGCTGCAAAAAATCGCCGTAAAGCGCGTCGGCCATGGAGGCTTGCGAACCGATCAGCTCATTGAAAAAAACGACCTTCTGTTTGGCCGCAGAGCAGGCCTGTAGATCCAGACCGCGCGAACTGATGGCGCCAAAGGTAGTGATGCCGCTGCGCAGCATTGTGTCGCACAGATCGGACATGCACGCATGATCGCATCCGAGCATAAGTGTATCGCGGTGCGTCATGACGCTGTAGAGCCACGGCAAAAAGCCGCCGTAGGTGAGCGTTGAGCGGTTGGCGCCGAACTCCAGATGCACATGGGCGTTGATGAGGCCGGGCATGAGCAGTGAGCCTTCGCCGCCCTCGATCAATTCGGCGTGCGGGTAGCGTGCACGCAGCGCATCGGCACTTCCAAGCGCGACGATTTCGCGTTCAAAAGCGACAGCTACACCTCGGCTTAGGGTCGATGGGCTTAGCAGGGCATCGGGTACGACGATAATCATTCACGAACCTTACATGTAATTTGGGCGTGATTATAACGCACCCCTTTAGCTCTTTCCAATCGGATTTCACCTATAATGAAGGCCAAATTTTACATGTAAGGAACATTATGAAAATCGTTGTCGTCCAAGGTCCCAATCTCAACATGCTGGGTGTTCGTGAGCAGAACATCTACGGTCCGATGAAACTCGAGCAGATCCACGCCCAAATGAAAACCTTTGCTGATGAAAACAAATTTGAGATCGAATTTTTCCAAAGCAACCTCGAGGGGGAACTGGTAGACAAGATTCAGGAGTGTTACGGTGATGCGGACGGTATCATCATCAACCCTGCTGCCTACACCCACACCTCTATCGCCATCCGTGACGCGATTAGCGCTGTAGGACTGCCTACGGTTGAAGTGCATATTTCCAACATTTACCGCCGCGAAGAGTTTCGCCAAAAGAGCATGATCGCTCCGGTGTGTGCCTCTTCTATCGTCGGTTTCGGCCCTTTTGGCTACCACCTTGCGATGATCGGCATGACGCAGATCCTAAACGAAATCCGCGCACTGCGCGCACAACAAGCTGCCGCTCAAAAGAGCGCTGAGTAACGCACCCCATGCGGCGCACCAAACGCCTACATAGCGGACGCACACTCTATCGAAGTGCGCTCTTTCCAGCCGACTTTGCGCCGCGCCGACAGCGCTATAGCGCTACGGTAGGGCTTGGCGGTAATGTGGGTGATGTGATGCGCCGCTTTGAGCATCTGTTCTATGCTTTGCGTCGGATGCGCGGGATTGGGGTGGCGCAAAGTGGAGTGATACTCAAAAATCCGCCCTTTGGCTACTTAGCGCAAGAGGATTTTTTCAACACCGTAATGCAGATAACGACCCGCTTACAGCCTCTGGCGCTACTGCGGCTTTTGTTGCGGCTGGAGAAGCGCTTCGGGCGCAGACGCAGCTTTGCCAATGCCCCGCGCACACTTGATCTGGATCTGATTTTTTTCGAAGGACGCCGTGTGAACAGTAAGCATCTAACCCTGCCGCATCCGCACTGGCACGAGCGCGAAAGTGTGCTGATACCGCTCTCTAGCTTACATGTAAGAGGTAATTGAGTGAAGATTTTGACCTTTAGCGGCGCTACCCCCGCAGAAGCGCTCAAAAAAGCGCAAGAGACGGTCGGCAGCGAAGCGGTACTCATTGAGACGCGCCAATTGCAAAAGAAGTCTCTGGGCCAAAGTGCGCTTTATGAGATCGTCGTGGGGGTGGATGAAGAGCAGATGAAGAGCAGTGCCAAGAGTGCGCCGCTCAACAAACCGCTACAACAGCAGCGTCCGCTGATCAAAGAGAGCTCAGATGTCATCTACAACATCTCCGAAGCCGCCAAGCAGATCTCCAAAATCTCCGACGTGACGCAGAGTGTGACCAGTCAGGAGAGCGTCAAGGAGGCGGTGGAACTCAAGCAGATCAAAGAGGAGATCAGTAAGTTAGGCGACAAAGTGAAAGTGATCCAAAATATGTTTTGGGAGGAGCGCCGCCCCAATCTTGAATCGATCATTCCGCCGGAATTTTCAGAGATCTATCGTCTCACACACCAAAGCGGGATGGACCGCGCCCATCTTGATGCCATCATGTCACTCACGCTAGAGCACATGCCGCTGGGGATGCGCCAAAATTCCGAAACCGTCAAGCGCTACTTTCAGACCTTGTTGCGCAGGATTATTTCGGTGCGCGTCGAGCAGCGGCTCAAAAGTGGCCAAAAAAAGGTGATCATGCTCGTTGGCCCTACGGGTGTGGGCAAGACTACCTCTATCGCCAAACTCGCGGCGCGTTACTCTTACTTGATGGAGAAAAAATTCAAGGTGGGGTTGGTGGTGCTTGACACCTACCGCATCGGCGCGGTGGAGCAGCTCATGCAGTATGCACGGATGATGAAGCTGGGCATCGAGACGGTGGTAGACCCGCCGGAGTTTGCCTCCGCACTGCACTCTTTGCACTACTGCGACTACATTCTCATCGACACCATGGGCAGTTCGCCGTATGACAAGGCGAAGATTGAGACGATTTATGAGTGTTTGCAAGGCAGCGGCGAGCAGTT
Organism: Sulfuricurvum sp.; assembly: GCA_022729835.1. Classification (GTDB taxonomy): domain Bacteria; phylum Campylobacterota; class Campylobacteria; order Campylobacterales; family Sulfurimonadaceae; genus JAFGUB01. Next base: position 2,772 of record DZBC01000037.1, read on the forward strand.
TGACATTGACGTGGTACTGGTGATGCCCAGCTCCATCAAGTATGAAGACCTCAAAGCGACTTATGATAATTTTGCGACGCTGGGGATCGATACGATGATGTTCACCAAGCTCGATGAGACGCGGGGTTTTGGTAATATCTTCTCTTTGGCGTTTGAGACGAAGGTGCCCATTAGCTACTTCTCGATCGGTCAAGAGGTACCGGAGGATTTGGTGGTGGCGAGTAGCGATTTTCTGATCGATTGCCTTTTGAATGGCTTTTCCAAGAAGGAGCGCGGCGCATGAACCATCAAGCATCCAAACTCGAAGCACTGGTTAAATCGAACCGAAGTACCGGAGTCAAAAAAACCCGATTTATTGCGATCACCAGCGGTAAAGGAGGCGTGGGGAAGAGCACCATCGGCGCCAATTTGGCCTATTTACTCGCCCGTAGCGGTCTGAAGGTGGCGATTTTTGATGCGGATATCGGTCTGGCCAATTTAGACGTGATGTTCAATGTTAAGATGAAGAAGAACATCTTACATGTACTTAAAGGTGAAGCGCAGGTTTCGGAGATTCTCATCCCCATCGAGCCCAATTTGGTGCTTATCCCCGGAGAGAGCGGTGAAGAGATTTTTAAATATGCCAGTCCGGGGCTTTTTGAGCACTTTATGCAAGAGGCGCATGTACTTGATGCGATTGAAGTCATGATCATCGATACGGGTGCGGGGATCGGTGAGCACACGCAACTCTTTTTAAAGATAGCGGATGATGTGGTGGTGGTGACGGTGCCCGACCCCGCCGCCATCACCGATGCCTACGCGACCATCAAGGTGACGTCGCGGATGCGCGGTGAGATCGACGTCATCATGAATCAGGTGAACAGCGCCAAAGAGGCAATTGCAGTTTTTGAGAAGATCAAGGCGGTGGCTAGAGCCAATATCGGGGAGGGTCTTCAGCTACGCCTTCTGGGCAAAATCTCACTCGATCCGAAGGTGGCGCTGAGTGTCAAGAAGCGGATGCTCTTTTGCAAGGAGTTCCCTACAGCGCTCCCTTCAAAGGAGATGTTGGAGATTGCGGCCAACATCGCCAAAAAACTGGAACACAATGTGCTAGTCGATGCTACAGAGAGTGGTTTAAGCGGCCTGTTTAGGCGCTTGATGGAGCATTTTTAGCTTTACATGTAAGGAGCACATCAGCGTGCGCGGTGTCAATTTCGTCTCCTTTTTCACCGCCGCCGGTTTTTTTGTAGGGTTCTTTTTTGCCCTGCTCAAAGCGCATGGACCATGGGACTTGCTGAGCTACATATTTATGATTACGCTCTTTTTTTATCTTTTCGCCCATCTCTTTGTCGGCTTGTTTGTCAACACGCTGACACCGCGACCCTCCTATTTTTCCAAGAAGGGACACGAAAAAGATCTCGACTATTTTATCCGCGAGATCAATAAGCGCGAAATCGTGATCGACGCGGAATATGATTCATTCAAGGGGTTCAAAGCATGAGCATCGATCAATACACTTCAGCGCTCAAGCACCAACAAGACCAGCTTGCCTTGCAGTATCTGCCGGCGGTGAAGGCGATGTCTTTTCGGCTCAAAGAGCGTCTTCCTAGTTCAGTCGATTACATGGATCTCGCCGCCATCGGCACCGAAGAGCTGGTCAAACTCGCACGCCGCTATGATGAAGCACAAAACGACTCTTTTTGGGGCTATGCCAAAACACGGGTTTATGGTGCCATGCTTGATTATCTGCGCTCGCTTGATATCGTCAGCCGCTCCAACCGTAAGCTTATCAAAAGCATCAATAAGGCGATTGATCTCTATCTGGGCGAGCACGACGAAGAGCCTTCCGATGAGGAGCTTTCCTTGTTGCTAGGCGAAGAGATTGACAAGATCAGGCAGGCCCGTATCGCCTCGGACATCCACAATGTTATCCCGCTGGATGATCAACTCAGCACCGGAGAAGATAGCGAAACACTGGCCAAAATTGAGCACGACGAACTTTTGGGGGTGATTAAAGAGGTGCTCTCCAGCTTTGGCGAGCGCGAGCAGATGATTATTCAGCTCTACTATTTTGAAGAGCTGACCCTCAAAGAGATCAGCGAGATTCTCGACATCACGGAGTCGCGTATTTCTCAGATACACAAGGCGGTACTGCGCAAAATCCGCATTGCGATAGGAGAAGCACATGGCTGATATTCTCTCGCAAGAGGAGATAGATGCCCTTTTAGACGTGGTCGATGATGAAGGTGAAGATGCCCTTGGTATCGACGACGATGACGGTGGGACGCTCTTTTCACAGCGCCAGATTACCCTTTATGACTTCAAGCGTCCCAACCGCGTCTCTAAAGAGCAGTTGCGCGCCTTTCGGGGGATTCATGACAAGATGGCGCGCTCGCTGAGCTCGCAGATCTCCTCCATCATGCGCTCTATTGTCGAGATTCAGCTTCACTCCGTCGATCAGATGACGTATGGCGAGTTTTTGATGTCGCTGCCCAATCCAACCAGTTTCAACGTCTTTTCAATGAAGCCGCTTGAGGGCAGCGGGGTGTTGGAGATCAACCCCTCCATCGCTTTTCCGATGCTGGATCGATTGTTGGGTGGCAAAGGCGATCCCTTCGAGACCAACCGCGAATTTTCCGATATTGAGCTGAGCCTTTTTGAGACCATTTTGCGGGTCATGATGGGCACGCTCAAGGAGGCATGGGGGCCGGTTACCGATATTTATCCTGCGATAGAGAGTAAGGAGTCAAGCCCCAACGTCGTCCAGATCGTCGCGCAAAACGAGATCGTCGTGATGGTGGTGATGGAGATCATCATCGGGCATAGTTCTGGGATGATGAATATCTGCTATCCGGTCATTGCGCTTGAACCTGTGTTGCCCAAACTGGCCAGTCGAGACCTGATGCTCAATGAGACCAGCTCCAAAAAGAGCCGCAATCAAGAGTTACAGGTACTCCTTGGCGGTGCTCAGGTGACTGTGGAGGCCAATTTGGGAGAAGCGGAGTTGAGCCTGCGCGAGGTGTTGGACCTCTCATTAGACGATATCATTCGGCTCAAAAATCCGGCGGATGATATCGTAACGCTCAGTATTGATGGCAAGGAGCGTTTTCGCGGACAGATCGGGTTGCGGCGTTTTAGAAAGTCGGTGCAGGTAAGTGAAGTGATTGATACCGAAAAAGATGCTGTCAAGCGGGCGCTCAAAGACTTTGAAACAAAACGCAAACAGAAAATCAGCAGTGCCAAGGAGATCATCGACTTCAAGATCGACGACGATCTTTTTGATGAGGAGGATGGGGCATGATAGAAGATTTTTTAAAGATATTCGAAGGCGAGACGGTTGCCACCATCGAAGGTTTGACCGGGCAGGCACCCAAGCTCAAACTCAAAGAGCAAGAGGAGGTGACGGTAGTCTCTAACATTATCGCGCCTACTTCGTTGATCCGCGCCAAGGTATCGGGCGCGGTAAGTGCCAAAGTGATGGTGGTGATGCCACCGAAGCTGGCGACTGCTCTGGGTGATATGATGCTTGGTGGTGAGGGAGAGGGCAAGGAGCGCATGGACGATGAAGATCTCGATGCACTCAAGGAGATCGTCTCCAATATTTTAGGGGCACTCTCGACGACACTCGGGGCACAAACAGTACTGCCGAAAATCAGCTTTAAGGTCGAAGAGGCCCGCTTTATTCCTGAAGATGAAGAGGTGAATATTGACGGTTTTGAAAAGATTATTGTCTACAACTTTACGCTAGGCTCGATCAACTCCCTGATGATGCTGGTGCTTGATCACACGCTGATCGCAGCTTTGAATCCTGCGCAGAGTAAGGGGCAAAGTACGCAAGCACCCAAGCGCGAATCTAAAAACGAGGAGCCTTTTGTGCCGCAAACCCACCTCGACGAAGGCGAGATGAAAAATATCGGTTTGATCATGGATGTGAAGTTGCCGGTGCGGGTGCGCATCGGTCGGAAAAAGATGCTGCTCAAAGACGTGCTGAGTATGGACATCGGCTCGGTCATTGAGCTCAATCAGCTCGCCAATGATCCGCTTGATATTTTGGTGGACGATCATGTCATAGCGCAGGGCGAAGTGGTGATCGTCGATGGTAACTTTGGTGTGCAGATCACCTCTATCGGTACCAAGCGCGACCGACTCAACAAGCTTAAATCGTAAGGAAGGCCATGGAGCGGCGCAAAGCGGTCAGAAAAGCCAATACCAAGCGGTACGTTCAAGATATCAAGTCGGGTGATGTCTGGAGTGTATTTAAAATCATCGCCGATTTCGTACAGGGCTTTGACGAACTAGGAGAGCTTGGGCCCTCAGTGACGATCTTTGGCAGTGCGCGTAGCAAAGAAGATGATCTATACTACAAAAAAGCTCTGGAGCTGAGCAGTAAGCTCGCCGCAAACGGCTTTAACATCATCACGGGTGGTGGCCCGGGCATTATGGAAGCGGCGAACCGTGGGGCGATGCGGCACAAAGATCAAGTTGATTCGATTGGTCTAAACATCGAGCTTCCCGAAGAGCAGGTCGCCAACCCTTTCACCACTAAATCGTTGCGTTTTGACTACTTCTTTTCACGCAAAGTCATGCTGGTGAAGTACGCTATGGCCTATGTGATTTTTCCAGGGGGATTTGGGACGCTTGATGAGTTGTTTGAGTCGCTCACCCTTACCCAGACCGGCAAGATGATGGGCGGACGTATTTTTGTCGTCGGAGAGGAGTTTTATGGGCCGCTGATGAGCTTTTTGCGCGGGTCATTGCTCGAGCGCGGGATGATTGGGGAGGCGGATATGCAGATGCTTTGTCTCACCGACGATATCGATTACATCGTCCGCGAAATCAAAGGCTCTCTGCGTGAGCAGATGAGCGAACTAGAAGATGACGGCTTGGATCAGACCAAGTATTATCAATCCCTCTCAAGCTACTTCTCCAACCGCAATATTGACGAAGGCAGAGACTCATGAGGCGTGTGCTCATCGGTATGAGCGGCGGAGTTGATTCGACGATCTCCGCATTAACGCTCAAAACTCAGGGCTACGCAGTTGAGGGTGTCTACATGAAGCTACACGCCAAACCCGGCTATCATGAAATCCACTTGGCACGTGCTCAAAAAGCGGCAGACTTTGTAGGGGTGCGTTTACATGTACTCGATCTGCAGCATGAGTTTGAAGAGAAGGTTTTTTTACCCTTCATCGACACCTACAAAGAGGGCCGCACCCCAAACCCCTGCGCACTGTGCAACCGCAACATCAAGTTTGGGGCGATGGTGCGCTTTGCCGATACGCTGGGCATCGAGTATGTGGCGACGGGACACTACATTCAAAGCGACGGCACTTATCTCTACCAGGCGGAAGATGACACTAAGGATCAGAGCTATTTTCTCTTTTACATTGATCCCAAAATCGTTCCGCGTCTGCTTTTTCCGCTGGGCCATCGTCACAAAAGTGACGTGAAGGCACAAGCGGCTTCTATCGTGGGTCTTGAGAGCTTTGCGCAGCAGGGTGAATCGAGCGAAATCTGCTTTGTAGAGACCACTTATACCGATGTGCTCAAAGAGTATACCGATGTGGAGCAAGAGGGCGAGGTGCTGAACCTTGAGGGCAAAGTGGTCGGTACGCATCGCGGTTACATGCACTACACCATCGGCAAGCGCAAGGGCTTTAGTGTGCATGGGGCACACGATCCGCACTTCGTCGTCGAGATCCGTCCGCACACCAATCAGATCGTCGTGGGGACGCACGAAGCGCTTGAGTGCCGCCATGTCACCATCGAAGGGGTCAACCTCTTTGATACACGCTCGGAGTTTACATGTAAGGTTAAACTCCGCTACCGCAACCCCGGTGTGATGGCCCATGTGCGCATCGAGGCAGACCGTGGCATCATCGAGCTACAAGAGAGCGTCTTTGGCGTCGCCGCAGGACAGGCCGCTGTCTTTTACGAAGGCTCAAAAATGCTCGGTGGCGGATGGATCGGCGCGGCGTATTAAGCGCTTACGTGCTTACATGTAAGGCTATTTCAGCGTTGGTAGATGCCACTTATGCTTGTAAGCGATAATGCGCAGCGACGTGGCAAAAAGCGCGACGCCAAGAAGCGAAGCGTTGGTGATGCCGATGCTTACATGTAAGCCATACAGCAAGAGCGCGACGATCAGCGCGATGGAGCCGTAAAAGTCGCTGATGAGTACGGAGGGCATCTGGTTGATCATGGTGTCACGCAGTACGCTGCCGCCCACGGCGGTGACAAATCCCAGCGCCATCACGCCAAAAAAATTGAACGCAGCGCCAATGCCCAGTAGCGCTCCGGCGATGCTAAAGGCCACCAGTCCGATGGTGTCACTGACCACGAAGATCCAGCCGCGCTCGATTTGGTCGCTGCGGTAGAGCTTAAAAAGCAGCGACACGCTCAGTGCGCCAAAAAGGGTCAATACAGGGTAGTAGTGGCTAAAAGCATAAGGGGTGCGGTCAAGCAGCAAATCGCGCACGATCCCACCGCCCAGTGCCGTGAGTGTTGCGGCGATACCGACGCCCAACAGATCAAGCCGATGGCGTAGCCCCACGAGAAAACCGCTGATACTAAAGGCGATAATCCCGATGATATCGGCGATGAGAAAGAGATCAACCATTACATGTAAGGCTTAGAGGTATTCGTTTTTAAAAGCGACGTAGCGCGTTGCGGAGCGGTAAAGCTCTTCCACTTCGGCGTCATTAAGGCTACGCACGAGCTTTGCCGGAGAGCCCATGATGAGCGATCTGGGTGGGAAGACTTTGTTTTTGGTCACGAGTGCGCCCGCGCCGACGATGGACTCTTTGCCGATGACGGCACCGTCAAGGATGGTAGCACTCATGCCGATGAGACAAGCATCTTCGATGGTGCAGCCATGCAGCATCACGCGGTGGCCTACGGTGACGTCATTTCCGATGATCGTGGGGTGACCGTCGCTCATGTCCTCTTTTTTGTAGTGCGTTACATGTACCATCGAAAGGTCTTGAATGTTGCTGCGATCCCCGATCACGATGCGGTGGACATCGCCGCGCACGACGCAACCAAACCAGATGGAGACATCCTTGCCCATGCTCACGTTGCCGATCACGTCGGCGCTTGGGGCGATCCAAGTGTTTTCACCCATAATGGGCTGCCATTTTTTAAAAGGGTAGATCATTTAGCTGTCCTTAAAGAGGCGGTTGGTGAGCTGTTGGATTTTGGAATTATTCTCTTTTTTGACCGCTTTTTCCAGTTTGCTGATGTACTCCTCGATCATGTCGTGGTTGTTGATCGGATGCTCGGCATCTGTTTTGACACGATGGTAGTTGCCGTCGCTTTGTAGTTCGTGCGCCAAAACGTTGTCAGAGCACTGAAGCCGCAAAATCCTTAGCAGCCGCTCGGCCACGTCAGGATTTTCGATGCCCACCAGCAGTTCGATACGACGCGAAAGGTTGCGCGTCATCCAATCGGCGCTGGAGAGATAGAGTTGCACGGGTGCATTTTTGAAGTAAAAAATACGTGCGTGTTCGAGGTATTTACCGACAATGGAGATGACGCGAATGTTGTCGCTGACACCGGGGATTCCAGGGCGTAGGCAGCAGACGCCGCGCACGATCAGCTCGATCTTGACTCCTGCTTGCGACGCTTGATAGAGTGCGCGGATCACCTCTTCATCGACCAGTGCGTTGACTTTGACGACGATCTCTCCTTGAGTGCCTTGCGCCGCTTCATTGGCGATGAGCTCAAGTAGTTTGGGTTTGATCTGGGTGGGGGACATGAAAAGGGTATTGAGCATCCCGCGCTTGCTAAAGCCTGTCAAAAAGTGGAAAAAGCGCGTCAGGTCGTTGGTGACTTTGTCATCAGAGGTCATGTAGCTCATGTCGGTATAGATCTTGGCCGTAGAAGGGTTGTAGTTTCCTGTGCCGATATGGCCGTACTGTCGCAGTCCATTGCCGACACGGCGCGTTACGAGTGCGGCCTTGGCATGGACTTTGAGGCCGGTGATGCCGTAGATGACGTGGGCTCCGGCATTTTCCAGCGCTTTGGCCCAGTGGAGATTGTTCTCTTCATCAAAACGCGCTTTGAGTTCAACCATGGCTGTCACCTGTTTGCCCGCTTCGGCGGCGGCAATCAGCGATTGTACGATGGGTGAATTGGTGCCAGCGCGATAGAGTGTCATACGGATGGAGACGACATCGGGATCTTTAGCGGCGAGCTGAATCAGCCGTACTACCGGATCAAAGCTCTCATAGGGGTGAAAGAGCAACAAGTCTTGTTTGTCGAGGATGGCGTAGAGGCTCTCGTTGTCGGTGAGAGGGGGTAGAGTGCAGGGCTTGAATGACGGCAGCAATAGATGGGCAAAATCCTTGCTGAGCACGATCTGCCAAAGGCTGCCCAGATTCAAAAAGGTGTAGAAGCGGTAAATATCATCTTTGAAGACGTTGACGTGGCGGTTGAAAAAGCCGATCAGGTCGTCGTTGGCGCCGCGCCCGAGTTCGAGGCGTACCATCTCCCCTTTTTTACGCAGTTTAAGTCCCTCTTCAAGCATCTCCATAAAGTCGTCGGCTTCATCCTCTTCGATAGCGATATCGGCATTGCGCGTGACGCGAAACGAGGAGTCCGAGACCAGCTCATAACCCGGAAATAGATCGCCGATATGCTCTGAGACGATACTTTCGATGAGTACGAAGGTGCCGTTGTCCACCTCCAAAAAGCGCGGTAAAACACGTGGAATACGCACGATGCCGTAGCGTTCGTTGCTGCGATCTTCCGTATCGACAAGCTTCATCAGCAGCCCGAAGCTGAGGTTGTTGAGGTGGGGAAAGGGGTGGGTTGTGTCAATAGCGATGGGGACGATGACATGGTAGATTTGCTGGTAGAAGTATGCGTGTAACTTCTTTTGCTGTGCGGGGGTGGTGTCCTTGAAGCGTTTGAGAAAGATACCCTCATGCTCCAGTGCGGCAAAAATGCTCATCATCGTTTGCTCGACGACCTGCAGCTCTTGATGCAGATAGTCGCGGATTTCGCGCAGTTGCTGTAGCGGGGTGAGACGGTCGGCACCCGAGACGATCACTCCGGCGCTAAAAAGACGCTTAAGTCCGGCGACGCGGATCATGTAAAATTCGTCAAGATTGGTGCCGTAAATGGCCAGAAACTTGAGGCGTTCGAGCAGTGGCAGACTCTCGTCCATCGCCTGTTTGAGCACGCGGGTGTTGAACTGTA
>DZBC01000038.1 GCA_022729835.1 Sulfuricurvum sp.
AAGTGGCCGGATGTTCTGCGCGATTGGTGGCCGGATGCGCCGTTATATGCAAAAATACGAAAAATCGTCTCTTCGCTTTGCGATGAAGAACTCAAAGGGGTAGCGACACCAAACAGTAGTTTTGCGACTGGAGGTATTGTGACCAAGCTCAAAGCAGCAGACTTCATGATAAAGCGGGATCGAGAAATGTTTTTATGTAGCGGATATGATCTTAGTGCTGCGCGGTCATTTTTGCTCGATAACGAGCATCACCTAGGGACATTATTTACATCGCGTGATTAATTCGGACCGAATCGATCGTGCCACCATTCGGTGGGGTTTTGGGTTATTTTTTTGATACTCTCTTCATCAAAAGGGTAGCGGAAGGCGTCACAGTAATTCATAACAGTTTCATACGCATCATTGATAGTAGCACTCATTTGGTGTGCGGTCTGAGGATCTTCAGGGTGCTTATCGGGGTGCCATTGTTGCATCATCGATTTGTAGCGGCTTTTGATTTCGGAGCGCGAAGCCTTCTCGTGAAGGCCAAGGAGTGTTTTGGCCTTCAAGAGCGCTTCAAAAGAGGGCATGAAAAGGGTTAGTCTTTTTGTTGGCGCATATAGGTTGGCACGTCGAGATAGTCTTCGGAAATTGCATCACCGCCGACGACCAGACGTGGACGGAGGATGGGACGTTTGGGTTCGTCTTTTTTAGGATCAAACTCGTGGTTATTCTTTTTTTGTTGCTCAAAACCGGTGGCGACCAGCGTGATACGTACATAATCTTCCGGTAATGACTCATTAGAAGAGGTGCCAAAAATCACATCAGCATCAACATCAGCGCTATCATGAACAACATTCATGGCCTCATTGAGCTCCATCATCGGGAAGTTTGGATGCATGTGGAAATGCACCAAAACGCCCATGGCGCCATTAATGGACATATTGTCCAGTAGCGGTGATTCGATGGCAGCTTTGATGGCTTCATAAGCTGCGTTTTCACCCTGATGTTCACCTACGCCCATCAGCGCCATACCGCGATGGCTCATGACGGTTTGAAGGTCGGCAAAGTCAAGATTGATATCGTTGTCGCCGCTAGAGAGGATAACACCTGAGGTGCCACTGACTGCTTGGGCCAGAACGCTGTCAACAATTTTGAAACTGTCTTTGATGCCTAGTTTGCGGTCGATGATGGAGAGCAGTTTGTCATTGGGAATGACGACGATCGAATCACTGGTGTCTTTGAGGGATTTCAAGCCTTCTTCAGCAAGCTGCATACGTTTTTTGCCTTCGAAACCAAATGGCTTGGTAACTACGGAGATGGTGAGTGCCCCTAGTTCTTTTGCAATACTGGCAATGACAGGAGCAGCTCCGGTGCCGGTGCCGCCACCGAGTCCCGCCGCTATAAAGACGATATCTGCACCTTGGAGTGCGCCACGAATCTCATCATAGCTTTCAAGGGCGGAGTCTTTACCCACCTCCGGTTTCATTCCTGCACCCAAACCTTTGGTGAGCTTGGCACCGATTTGGATTTTGGTAGCTGCTGCTGATTGAGAAAGTACTTGAGCATCGGTATTGGCGATGATGAGCTCAATACCGCTGATGCCCTCTTTGAGCATGTGACCGATCATATTGCCTCCGCCTCCGCCGACACCGACGGCGATGATGCGTGCACCTGTTTGTGTTACTGATTCTTTAATATAAAACGGTTCCATTCTCACACTCCTTTAAAATAGTTGGGTAGCCCAATTCCAAAACTTGCCGACCGTACCTGCTTCGTCACTCTTCTTCTCTTTCTTTGGAGGTAGCGTAGCGAGACTGTTTTTGATCTCCGCGTTACTCTCTTCTGCCGGAGGCGTCGGTATTACAGAGATGCTCTCTGTATTGCCACCTAAATTGATCGGCTTGACGCGCTCTCTCTCTTCATTGCGATGACGCATTTGTTTATTGACATCAATTTCGTAGGGGGTATAGCGGCCGGCGGCATATTTGATCAGACCGATAGCTGTAGAATATGCGGGGTCGCGCAGGGTGTCGAAGAGCCCACCGATATCACCAGGTTTGGCCAGTCGTACGGGAACGTTGTCAAAAATGGCGACAGCTAGTTCGCGGATGCCTTCCATTTTGGTAAAGCCACCGGTGAGAACTACGCCGGCACCGATGTGGTTTTTTAGCCCACTTTTCTCGATGGATTGAGCGATGATCATCAAGGTCTCTTCGACTCTGGCATAGATGACATTGTGGACAACATCAAGAGATACTTCATGGGTAGTGCGCTCATCCCCGATCACAGGAAGCTCGATTAGATCGTTGCCAGGCTCATGTAGTGAGCCGTAGGTCATCTTGACATTGTTAGCGACGTCAAGCGGAGTATGCAACGCCATCGAAAGATCGCTGGTAATGTGGTTGGACCCGACACCTAGAAAATCGTTGAAGCGAATAGCATTTCCAGAGTGAATGACGATGTTACTGGTGCTTCCCCCCATGTCTACCAAGGCAACCCCAAGTTCGCGCTCATCGGCGTTAAGTACCGCTATGGCTGAAGCATAGCCGCTAAGGATAATGTTGTCGATCTCAACACCAGCAGCTCGGACGGCTTTGCGAAGATTGTTGAGATTGCTTTTTTGGGTGGTGATAATATGAGTTTCTACTTCGAGACGCGAGGCATTCATTCCGGCTGGATCTTCTATGAAATCTTGATCGTCCACTTTAAAATTAAAAGGCAGGGTATGAAGTACTTCATATTCATTAGGAATGTTGGCGTTATAGAGCGATGTGTGCATCACCCGATTGATCTCTTTAACGGTGATCTCTTTGTTCGGGATATTGACGATACCACTTGAGTTTTGACTTTTAGTGTAGGCTCCGGAGATAGAGACGATGGCACTTTTCAGCTCCATGCCAGCAACCCGTTTGGCATCATTGAGTGCTTGTTTGATCGATTTTGAAGCCAGTTCGATATTAGTGATGCTACCTTTTTTCAGACCTTGCGCCTTGGCAAAACCAGCACCGATAATCTGAATGTTATTGTCAGCATCTATATCGGCTATGATCGCAGCGATTTTTGTTGAGCCGATATCGATGGCTAAAACCGTGTTATTCACGACTAGAGTCCTTTAACATAAATCTCAGTGGGATACTTTTTCTCGAGCGTTTGAACCAAACCGCGATCCAACATCATTGACTTCACTTGGGCCGCATCCTCTTCTAATGACGTTATGGCGTTAGGAAGCATCTTTTGTTCCAAAATGGCATAGAGAACAACTTTTCCGCTTCCCACTTCAACAAAACCGCGTTTGTTTTTGCTTTCAAACATTTTAGCAAGAAATTCACTTGCCTCAGGCGCTTCTAGTAGTTCTATCGCGCTAACATCGTCTCGTGTTAGAAAATTTGTAGTCTTCCCGTTGAAGTTATTTAATTTGTTTTGAGCCTCTTCAAGAAGCTTTTGTTGTTTGCGTTGAGTGGTGTACTCTGTTAGTACTGCCTCGTGCGCCTCTTCGAAACTCTTCGGTTTGGCTGCGTCGAAGGCGCTGAGTTTGAATACTTTATAGGTATCGCCGACTTTGCGAGGCTTAAGATAAGGCTCTTGAAGCGTTAAGCCAGCGATCTCCTGATAGAGGGCTGGATCAAAGGAGTGATTGTGCTCGTCAATGCGTAGTTCGGAGCGCTCGAGCCCTTCTGGGAAGTTGCCCTTTTTGAACTCGATATAGGCTTTGAGTGCGGTTTTGTTGGCCATTTTGTCATTAAGCGCCGCAATAACTTGCACTTTTGCTTTTTCAAGTGGGACCATTTTTCCTTCGGCATCCGTAAAGCTCAGTTTGTTGGTTTCGTAATATTCCGCAATTTCTGTTTCGGAAGGCGTGCTCTCAACGATGGGAATATTTAATGCCTCAAGCGTGTACATGGGTAGGGTCATATAGCTGAATTGTCGGCTTTCCCAGTAAGCTTTGAGCTCCTCTTGAGAGGGGGTGATAGTGATGGTATCCGCACTGAGTACTTCGTAGCTGATGCGGTCTGCAACCTGACTGCTTGCATCAAGAGCCGCAATTTCAGGTGCGAAAGGTTTGGCACTGAGCAGATGGATGGCCTTTTGGGTAAGTAGCGCGTGGCGCATATCCTCTTCGTACTCTTGAATGCTCATGTTGTTTTGGCGCAATACATTTTGATAGGTCTCTTTATCGAAAGAGCCGTCTTTGAAAAAGTAATTTTGTGTTTTGAGAAGATCAAATAGCTCTCTGTCGCTAACGCTAAGGTCGAGACTTTTAGCAAGGTTGAGGACCAGCGCACCGTCGATAAGCGATCGTAGAGCTTGTTGTTGTAAGCCGAACTCTTTGGCGCGCGCGTCGTCAAAATTACCTTGAAAAAGCTGGTTGTATTGAGCATAGAGGCGGCTGTACGTTTGCTGAAAATGGCGTTCGGTGATGGGCACCGATCCGACCCTCGCGATAGCGCTTGCTTTGTCGCCGTATGTGTACTGTCCCCAGCCAACAAATCCGGCACCGACAAAGGCGATGGTCGAGACCCAGATCGTCACGACCAGATATTTGCGGTGTCTTTGCATCCAAGAAATCATGTTATAATTACCCCAATTGAGAAGATTGGATATTGTAGTTTCTTTCCAATTAAAACTCCATGAAATGGGCATTTATTATCTCTCTTTTCATCTATTTTAACCCGTATTTCCCTTTACATGTAGCACCCAAAGCAGGAGAAGAACATGAGTGATAATCATCTAATGGCCCAGCGTGATTTGTCGGTGATTTGGCATCCGTGCACACAGATGAAGGATCATGAGTCGCTGCCGATGATCCCCATCAAGCGTTCAAAGGGGGTTTATCTTCAGGATTTTGAGGGTAATCGCTATATTGATGCCATTAGTAGTTGGTGGGTCAACCTGTTTGGACACGTCCATCCTTACATCAATGCTAAAATAGTTGAGCAATTGGGGGCGTTGGAGCATGTGATTCTGGCTGGCTTTACCCATGAACCGGTGATACGCCTCTCGGAGCGTTTGGTACAGATGGCCCCCGAAGGACTAACGCGTTGTTTTTATGCTGACAATGGCTCTAGTGCGGTTGAGGTGGCATTGAAGATGAGTTTTCACTACCATCGTAACCAAGGTGAGCACCGGAGCGTATTCCTCTCTTTAAGTAACTCTTATCACGGAGAGACGATTGGGGCACTTTCGGTTGGGGACGTCGGCTTGTACAAAGAGACCTACGCTCCACTTTTGATTCAATCCAGACAGGTTCCTGTGCCTTGTGATCAGAGTGAAGCGGCGGCGTTTGAGGCAGCAGCGGCGCTTGAGGCTTGTTTGAAGTCGGACGCAGCAGAGATTTCAGCGTTGATCGTAGAGCCTTTGGTGCAGGGCGCTGGCGGTATGCGGATGTATCATCCGCGTTATCTGATGGAAGCACGCCGACTCTGTAGTGACTATGGCATTCATTTGATCGCTGATGAAATCATGACCGGTTTTGGGCGAACGGGAACGATGTTTGCCTGCGAGCAGGCCGGTATCACGCCTGATTTTATGACACTCTCCAAGGGACTCACAGGCGGTTACCTGCCGCTCTCGGTAGTGATGACGACGGATCAGATTTATCAGGTTTTTTATTGCGATTACGCGCAGGGCAAGGCCTTTTTGCATTCACACAGTTATACCGGTAATGCGCTTGCTTGCGCCGCCGCCAATGCAACGCTTGATCTGTTTGAGTCAGAGGGTACACTCAAGGCCAACCAGAAGCTATCACAGCGTATTGCCGAAGGTCTGGAGTGTTTTAAAGGGTTGTCGCAGGTCAAAGAGGTGCGCCAATGCGGAATGATTGCTGCTGTGGAGTTGGCAGACTATCCTTCAAATGTGCGCATTGGCTTGCAGGTATATCGCTATGGACTTGACCACGGCGTGCTGTTGCGCCCGCTGGGCAATGTCATCTATTTTATGCCACCCTACATCATCACATATGAGCAGATTGAGACGATGCTAAGGGTTGCTTATGATGCGATCAGTCACCTAGAGGCCGCTGTCTAGCTTGTTGATGGCGCTGTCAAGCATCAGCATCCGACAACTTTTTTCCAAGATGGCCAGTCGTTTGGCCATACGATGTAGATCGCGGTTATAAGCGTAGATTCCATAGCCTCGAATCACCATGATATCAGTCTTGTGGCTTATGAGGTAGTAGGGAATTTCAGTGCTGGCACGGTCGTACCAGTCTTCGAATTTTTTTGGATCATGTACCTCAATGGTGCCTAGTTCTTTGAAACCAAAATAATCCTTGGGTACGATTTTGTCTACATTGAGGGTGTAGGCAGTTGTGAATGGGGGCATGCTGAAGGTAATGAATTTAGCATCGGTGATCTGGCGGTAGATATTGAGGTGGATATCGGCATCGATACTTGCATCATTCCAGCGGTAGTCTTTGTTATAGTAAAGCTCAATCATGCTTTGGGCATTAAAGTTGTCAAAGATGGCGTCGCGGGTATTGATGACGAAGCGATTAGATTCAAGTTTGGCAGAGAGTGAACCGTGATAGATGCCAAAAAAGTCCTTCCGAAACATGGAAAGCGCGAGCGAAGAGAGTTGATCTTTGACATTGTCTTTGTTCATGGGCGCATTGTAACACAGGTTGCTTTTAAGGCGCGGGTGTACTACAATAACACATGATTTTTACATGTAAGTTCGGTTCGTGAACCACTCCCCGCACATTCCTGTACTCTACCGTGAAGTCCTTGAGGCGTTTGATGGTATCGAAGAGGGCATCATCATCGACTGCACCTTAGGCTATGGCGGACACAGCGCGATGTTGCTTGAAGCCAAACCAGGTATCACGCTCATTGGGATCGATCAGGACCCTACTGCCATCACTTTTTCAGTCGAACGTTTGGCAATGTTTGGTGAACGCGCCCTTATTATGCAGGGGCGTTATTCGGAGGTAATCGCTTCGATCTTCGAGTGTTATCCCTCACAGCGTATTCGCGGTGTGTTGGCCGATATTGGGGTGTCGAGCCTGCAGCTTGATCGGCGTGAACGCGGCTTCTCTTTTGAGAGTGATCTGCTGGATATGCGGATGAATCCAAATGCGCCGCTGAGCGCGGCAACTGTGGTCAACACCTATGATGAGCACCGTTTGCGCACGATTTTGAGCCATTACGGAGAGCTTAGTAACGCCGCGAAGCTCGCTTCGGAGATCATAAAAAAACGCCCTTTTGACTCCGCAAAAGTACTTTGTGAAACGCTTACGCCCTATCTGCCGCGCGGAAAAAAGATCCACCCTGCAACCTTGTTGATGCAGGCCATCCGCATAGAGGTTAACGATGAGTTGGGGGAATTGGAGCGACTGCTGGATCGGCTTGAGGCTCAAGAAGGGCTTACATGTAACGTGGCGATCATCTCCTTTCATTCACTGGAAGATCGAATCGTCAAACAGCGTTTTAACGCATGGGTCAAAAACTGTATCTGCCCCAATGAAGCCTACCGTTGTACCTGCGGGAACAATCATGCGCGTGGCAAAACAATTGGGCCAAAACCGATCACAGCCAAAGAGGACGAGCTCAAAAGCAACCCCCGCAGCCGAAGTGCCAAACTGCGTGTGTTTGGGCTTGAGACGCGATGAGTGACAAGCACGACATTCTTGACGCCATCGAGCCGATTCTGGCTCCTCAAAAAAAAGCAGATGTGCATTTTTTGATTTCGGTCTTGTTATTGGTCTTGCTTTTTTTGGCCACTCTTTTCCCGAAAATCTATCTGCAAAACCAGATCTACTACAAAAGCCGCGAGATCGCCAAGCTCAAACGTGAGTACGACGCACTCAAAGAAGAGAACCGCCTGATTCGCGCCGAGGTGGAGACCATCCGCTTTAAAAATCAGATTCTTGATGCACTTTTTTAACATCGATTAATACCTTTCTTACATGTAATGTGCTAACTTTGGCACTTCAAATTAGCTGCGGAGGAAATGTGATGCGGGGAAAAATTTTATGGTCTCTGGCTTGTGTGCTGAGCGCGTCGTTGATGGCGGATTATGTGGTCGAATATAAGCTTGAAGAGGGGTCTCAGACCATCACCTACAAAGATGCTCAGCATCATAAGTTCACGACACATTCAGAAGGAACGCAGAGCCACATTTACCGCATCGGCGAAAAGATCTAC
This sequence comes from Sulfuricurvum sp., assembly GCA_022729835.1. Lineage (GTDB taxonomy): Bacteria > Campylobacterota > Campylobacteria > Campylobacterales > Sulfurimonadaceae > JAFGUB01. Next base: position 8,124 of record DZBC01000038.1, read on the forward strand.
ATGGTGAGTGTGGAAGATGGGCAGACTCAAGTGGTAGACATGGATGAAATGCGCTCGCTTATAGGGGCCTTTGGTGCTTCGGCGTCACAAGGGCAAGTTAAAGAGGATAAATTTCGCATCAAAAAAACCGGCAAAAAAGAGACTATTGCCGGTGTGAAGGGCGAAGTGTGGATCGTCGAAGGGGAAATGGACGCAGAGCCTTATCGCGATGAGGTCGTGATGACTCAGGATAAGCGCGTGGTAGCAACCTTTGACGCCATGATGGGGACCATTATGAAGATGGGTGAAGGCGTTGAAGGATTGGATCAAGACTTTCAGTTTGAAAAAGGTTGGGCACCCATCAAGGCTCAGCAGATGGAGCTTAAATCGGTCGCTGAGCGCTCCGTTGATGCGGGTGAATATGAACTGCCCAAAAACGCTCAGGTGCAAAAGATGCCCGATTTTGCGGGGATTTTGGGAGGTAAAGGCGAGGCCAAGCAAGGCGGCGGTGGATTGAGCAACTGTTATACCCAAGTGTGCTGCGGCCAAAGTGCCGGACCGTCAAAGGCACTCAAAAAGATGCTCAAAGAGCGCTCTGGAGGTTTTGAATTTGCCGGAGACGGAGTGTGTGACATTATGGGTTTAGGGACGGCGCTCGGTATACAGAGTGTGGAAGGAGCGCTCTACACCAAGGGCGAAGATGCGATTCAAGTCACCCTCAATATGGATGATGCTTCAAGCGGAAGCGTACGTAATAGCCAGCAAGCCATCAAAACGCAAGGTCATGCGGGTTTGATTCAAGAGGTCAAAAACTATAAAACCGGAACGATCGGCGGGAAAGAGTATTACTATGGACTGCTGATGCCGCCCAAGCAACAGACGCTGGACATCATCATCGATGCCAAAACGACGCTGAGTGTGACACATCTATCAGGATCTGGAGAGATTGATCTAATCAGTTGGAGTAAAGGCGCGATCAACCTAGGGGCATACAGCGCTCCGGCCAAAACGCAGACCAAATCTACGAGCAAAGGTGCCAAAGAGGAAAATTCACCGGAGAAAGAGGGGATCAACCAAGGAGTTGATGAGGCTGTGCAGGTCTTTAAATCTCTCTTTTAACTCCTTACATGTAGAGCACTCATATTATAATGCGGCAAATCGGATAAAGGAAGCTCCTTGATACGCCGCATGATTGAGTTTGCGATCGACAAACCCCTGCTGAACCACTTTTTTCTCCTGTTTATTTTATTGATGTCTATTTTTGCCTACATCAACATTCCTAAGGAGATTTTTCCGCCGATCGCCAAAGATCAGATCGTCATCAGTGGGGCTTATGCGGGTAGTAGCGCTGAAGTGCTCGACAAGATGGTCGTACGCACCATTGAAGATGAGCTCAAAAATGTCAACACCATTGACAAGGTGCGCAGCGTTATCAAAAACGGCAGCTTCACGATTCAAGCCGATATCAGGCCTGGATCAAGCAATATCGCGGTGCTTAGCGATGTCAAAGATATTGTGGCCACTACCAAGCGTGATCTGCCCTCTGATATGAACGAACCCGTTGCTAAGCTGGTCGAACATGCCATCCCTCTGGTGTTGATTGCGGTGGCGGCGGATGTCTCCACTCAGGAGCTGATTGCGCGCACTGAAGAGCTTAAAAGTGCGCTTAGCAATTTCAAAGATCTTAGCGACATTACGCTGCGCGGTGATAGCGATGAAGAGTTGGTCATTCGTCTTGAAGAGGCGAAGTTGCGTGCTTTTGGATTGGATCGTGCGGCTGTCGTATCGGCGCTTCAGGCGCTCAGCTCGATCTTTCCGGTCGGCTCGATAGAGCAGCAGGGTTCGCACCTTTTTATCAGCACTTACAACGGTGAAAAAGAGCTGGACAGACTCGAAGAGACCCTGCTTGGTATCGGTACATCAAGGGTGCGACTGGGGGATATAGCAACGGTCTCTTTTGAGCTTGGAGATGAGAGCGAGTTGTCGCATTACAACGGTATGCGTAATATTTCACTCAACATCAACAAAGCCAAAAGCGGCAACGCTATCGCACTCTCCAAGCAGATTCGCGCAGAGCTTGAAGTGTTTGAGACGCGTTATCCGGGCTACACCTTTGAGATTTATACCGACACATCGGTTTGGATCAAAAATCGCCTCAACACCGTTTTTGCCAACATCCTTTTTGGTCTGATGCTGGTGTTTCTCTCGATGCTTGTTTTCGTCAATCGCGGCATTGCATTGGTCGTGGCGATGGGGATACCGCTTAGTTTTATGATCGGTTTGATTGTGAGTGAAGCCATCGGCGAAAGCCTCAATATGCTCTCTTTGCTGGGGGCGTTGATCGCACTGGGGATGCTGGTGGATGAGGCGATTGTGGTGGCTGAGAATATCTACCGTCATCTTGAAGAGGGCCATTCGCGGCGCGAAGCGGCGATATTGGGCTCTACTGAGATGTTTCCGGCGGTTTTGACTGCTACACTCACAACTGTGTTTGCTTTTTTGCCGCTCTTGATCATCTCAGGAGAGATGGGGACGTTTATCAAGATCTTACCGATCATGATTTCGGTGCTGCTGATCAGTTCGCTCTTTGAGGCCTTTTACTTTTTGCCGTTGCACGCACATGACTTTATGCGGCTACGCAAAGAGACCCACTCTACCCATGCTATTTGGGAGCATCTGTATCGCTGGTATGATGTTACTTTACATGTACTCTTTCAAAGACGCCTCTTAACCATTGTAGCAATGACGGTAGGTATTGCGGGTTTGACTTTTGTGTTGATGAAGCAGAGTAAGTTTCAGCTTTTCCCCGATTTTGACGTGACGCAGGTGTATATCACGGGCAAGGTGGATATCAATAACGATCTTGCCGATACAGAGCGCTATGTCAGTCGCATCGAAGAGGTGATTCTTGACACACTGGACAAACAAGACGTGGCTTCGGTGACTTCGGTGATTGGGATGCGTCTGGATAACAAGAATATGGCCGAGATCGGGGAGAACCTCTTTCATATCTTCATTGATCTGCATGAACGTGCGCCGGACAATCTGTTTGAGCGTTATGTCAATCCGTGGCTTTCGCTGGAGTATGACGCGGAGGTCTTGATTCGTAGCCGAAGCGCAAAGGCCATCGGCGATGAGGTCGAGCAGTTGATCACTCCTGTGGCATCGCTTCAAAACGGTGACAAGAAGCTTTTTGAGGAGCTCAGCGTTACAGTTCCGGGCACCGGTGTGGTGGCGCGCGACGTAGAGATTGCGCTTGGAGGCAAAAGCGAAGTGGAAGTACACGCGGCGCTGCTTGCGTTGCAGCAAAAACTAGAGGCCGTCGCCGGAGTGTATGGTACGGCCAATGATGCCGATATCGGACAAAAAGAGCTCAAACTTCGGGTGAACCGTTATGGGGAGGAGCTGGGGCTGAGTGAGCAGAGTGTGAGCGCACAGCTACGCGCCTACTACCTCAAAGGGGAGTATGGCAAAATGTTCAACGAAGAGGGGCTGGTGCGCATCAGACTTGAGAGCACTCAGCGCAACCGCTTGGGCGCTTTAGAAGAGTTTTCGCTTCAGTTGCCCAACGGAAGTTTGATTGCCTTACGCGAAGTGTGTGACTTTGTTTATGAACAAGCCTATGTCAGTCTGATCAAGGAAGAGGGTAAGCAGATCAGAACGCTGTACGGCTCGATCGACAAAGAGGTCGTGACCTCTTCGGAGGTGATGGCGCAGATGCAAAGTGCGGTTGATGCCCTTCGCGCCGAAGGGTTTAGC
>DZBC01000039.1 GCA_022729835.1 Sulfuricurvum sp.
CCAAGTGGCCGGATGTTCTGCGCGATTGGTGGCCGGATGCGCCGTTATATGCAACTAGAAATTAATCGCAGGTGTTTTAGTAGAGTGATGAAGAAAAAAAATCATTTAGTGCTGACTCGGAGGGTTTCCAAAGCTTTGTTTGAACATCCTTGTAAAGTGCGAATGGCTCTTAAAGCCGCACCTATACGCCGCTTCTCCTATGTCTAAGCCGCCTTTTTCGATAAGAAATTTTGCTTTTTCAAGGCGCTTTTGCCATAGCCATTTCATCGGTGCGGTTTGATAAATCTTTGCAAACTCGCTCTTAAAAGCGCTAAGACTCCTGCCGCTTCGCTTTGCAAACTCCTCTAAGTTCCAGCTTTGCGTAAAATGCTCGTTCATAAAAAGTCGCAGATTTGCTTTGCCGCACATGGAAGCTTTGAAATACGAAGCAAACTCGCTACCTTGGGCAGAGCCTAAGAGCAACAACATAAGCTCTTTGAGTTTAAGCAGCAGCAGTTCGTCTGTAAACTTGGGCTTTTGTTCGGTCAAAAGCAACATCGAATCGGTCGCTGCTTTTAGACAAGGGGTGAGCTCGACTCTAAAAAATCCGTCGTTTTTTGCAGCGCCCGTTGTCTCACTAGGCGCCATTGCAGCGAACATATCGCCCGCCACCCTGTCGTCAAAAAAGATTAATAAACACGCATACTCGTCGCCCTCTAGCTTATCGCTCATCACGTATTCGCCCTTGGCGAGAAAAAACGCCTCTCCGGCACGGACGATAATATCTCCGTTTTTGGTGTGTAGCTGTTTTTCGCCTTTGAGCACGACATTGATAAGGTTTTGGTTGATAAACGCCTCGGATCTGTAGTGATCGCTCACCGAAAAGTACCTAGCAAACATAATGCCGTTTGCAGAGACGATGGACTCTTTGAAGTTGGCTTTGATGTAGTCGGTGGCTGTGGCGGGCATTTGATGCGCTCTTTGGATCACAGCGCCAAGTTTCTGGCAAACTCCACCAAATGCCCGTCGATATCCTGCACCATCGCCGACTCAAAATTCCACGGTTTGATCTCAGGTTCGGCGCACACGCTCGCTCCGGATGCCACCGCGCGCTCAAACGCACGCCTCACATCTTCGACCGCAAAGCCGATCTGGCTGGCGATAGGACGCGCAACCTCCGCTGTGGTGTAGGGTTTGTGTACGATCTGCTCCGCCAAAGCGTGGGCGCAAAAAGCGAGCGTCGTCTCGCCCGTGTTCATCTCAGCATAATCGCCGCTCTCGTGCACAAAGCGCAGCTCCAACCCAAAAGCAGCCTGATAAAAATCGACCGACGCACGGACATTTTGGACGTACAAAACGGTATAACTCAGTGTCATCATCTTCTCCTCAATCTAGCATCGCTGTAGCCGTTCACCCCGAAACCATCTTCGACGTCAACCCTTTTTGATCCCGATGCTCCGCGACTACCACGCCCGTTACATGTAAGGGCACAAAGGCCGCCACCGCCCATGCCAAAAACTCATGCGCCGACTTGATCGAACCCAGCAGCGCCTTTTCCAGCCCAAAATCGCCGCCGTAGTGCAGCACCATACCGCTGAGCGCCATCACAAAGAGCACTCCGTAAAGCCCGAAATAGCCTAGATGCACCAGCCGCATGTGAAGATTTTGCGCCCTCTCATACCCAAAACCGCCGCGCAGCACCATCACCAAACGCCATACCAAAAGCAGCGCGAGCATCCACCCAAAAATGATATGCCACTCCCACATCGGCGCGCGAATCGCCACGGCAATGGCTTTGGCCTGATCGGGCGCAATCGTGATCCCAAACTCCCCCAGCTTCTGTGTGATCAGAGCACTGTTATCACGCCAACTCAAAAAGGTCTTGCGCAGAAAAAAGGTGCCCAAAAGCCCCATAATCGCCACCGCATGAAGCCAGTGCCATAGCCGCAAACTCCGTGAATACGTTCTCATCTTCTTCTCCTTTTAGGCTATTTGATCGGTTTCACTCCGCCTTTGCGCCCCAACTTAAAGCCTACACGGTAGATATCGGGTAGATTGATACGCCCGTTGTTCATGATTTCAAAAATTCCCAGCCGTTCTAGATCATCACGAATGCCACTCCACCCTTTTTCAAGATGAGGCGGTGGTAAAAGATTTGTAGATATTTGTATGGGATCCGGAAATTCGCTTTTCCATCGCTCCTCTATACGCACATAATCATTAGGCACCGTTAATCCCTCCAAAGGTTGCATCACTTTTCTCACCCAAGGAAAATCTTCTGCTACCTCATTGACTCGGGTTTCGGATGCCTGCTGTACCCCTTTTTTGATGCTTTCAAAATGCAAAGCATATTTATAATCTGTAGTCAAGTTCTGTGAATCATCTGCAGCCGTGCGAATCGCCGCAACAAAAGAGCGCGGGGAGGCCTGTTGATAAGCGTCACCCAAATGATTGACCAACCACGTATAGGGAACCCCTTTTTTAGGACCGTTTCCCATCCACTGTCCTGCAAGTCTCTCAAATAAAGCACGCTGTATATTGGTTTCACGCTTCACGCGATCTTCAATAGTATAAATATTTTCTTGTTTTCGCGGGGTACTCCCAACAACATCCCGGTAGAACTCACGCAGTGCTTCACCATACTTTTCAGGTGCATTGCATAACTGCTGCCATAGCAACCCATGCAGATCATTGGCACTCCATTGTAACTCTACTCTTGTTGCCAACAGCTTGGACGCATCCGGAAAATTTCCCTGCAAACGGTCATACTGATCTTTGCGTAAAAAGATTTTGGCATTCATGCGAAAGTAGGTCTTAAGCCATTGAGTCGCTTTTAAAAGCCCCAAAACGATTTCATCCATCCTCTTCCAATCATCACTGGTGCGGTCCAATGCGTCAAAGAGCAACAGTATATAACGTCCTTCCTCTTTTAAAAGTGTTTCTACGTTTTTGGCAATTTTAGCCACCTCTTCAGGGTGCTCTCGAATCCATGCAACCGATGCACTAAAACCCTCCGGAGTTCTGCGTGCTTCTGCAACCGAATCTAGGTGCCGAATCATCACAGTACGCCAAATGTCATAAGCATCAAAAGAGTCTAAAAGAGTCGTTAATGTATCCTTGTCCGGATAGCTATCGGGATTGGCCTCACTTGAATTACCAATGTAAATATTTGTCTTTTCCAGCTCTGGCACCGGCTGTGCCAAAAGCGTGCGAAGTGTTTTGGATGAAAGCGCTTTGGTCCAGAAAGTCTTGCCTACCCCTCTTCCCCCTACTATTAGCGTTGATTCGAGCCTTAACGCTTTAGCGTGCCCTGCCGGAATATAGACAAATTGGGGTTTAATCTCTTCAAGCGAATCGGCATGCTCGCCGGGTAATGCTTTGAATATCGCTTCTCTTATCAGTTGAAGTTCACTCATGCGTACCCTCGCTTTGGGAAATCATGCTCTTTAAAGCGTCAATAAAATTACCGAATACCATTTGCACCTCTTGCGGATCGACACTTTGAAGTTTGGTATGCATTGATGAAAGTGCAGCAAATCCCCGATGCCAACGAATTGTCAATGGATAGTGAGGCGCAGCTTCATCATCCAGATCAAAGCTCCATTCATCCGTTACGACATCGCCCGCTGCAATTTCATCATAAAGTTTACTGGAAAACAGATCCCAGCTTCGCTCTTTCAATCCCTGAAAATACGTCGATGCGTTTGTTTCGGGAATCATTGCCCCAACCAACCGCAACCGCTCCCGAATATCTCGTGCCTTATCGCTTTGCAGCCAATATTGAAACACAATGTCATACCCCGAAAAAGTTTGCTCCCCATCAATCGCAAAAAGTAATACCCAAGCCGCCCCCAGATCGGTTACACAAGAAGATGCGATCTCATCAATCCCCGAACGTGAATCGATCAGCACCACATCGGGACGATGGCGCGTCTCAAGTTCTTCCAGCAAATGCACCAAGCGCTTTGACCACGGCTCTGGCGTGTTGCCCTCACAGCGTTTGGGCATCCAGACCCGCCCCAGCTTAGAGATATATTCGCCCGCATCGCCGCCGTGCGCAGGGATGACGATAATCTCGCCATCATGCGATAGATCGCTAAAAGCGTACATACTCTCAAAAACAGCGTCGGAATTATCCACCAGATCTTCTACCAGCCAATCGGTTATGCCGTATTGCGGCATCCGCTCCTGCGGCAGTAGCGCCGAAGATAACCCGGGCGATTCAAGATCCAGATCAAGCACCATCACCTTTTTGCCCGATTGCGCCAGCGACCACGCTGTTACCGCGAGTGCGCTCGAGCGCCCGACCCCGCCTTTGATGGAGTAAAAGACAATGCGCGGCACACCTGTTGAAACCGGGGAAATATTCGCCCAGTCTCCTTCGGTTGCCAGACGATCAATCACATAGATTTGCTCCAACCCTTCCGGCACAAAACTTGTTACCCCTTCAAGAAGCGTCATCACATCTTCTTCAAACAAAACCGCGTGTTCGGGCGCATAGGCATGCGCACCGAGTTGCTTATGCAGCTCTACACACACCATTTGCAACACTTGCGATGATTCCCACTGCCAGTTGGCAATTAATCGCACGCGCCCGTTCAGATCACGATTGATGATTAGGGGTTTAATCGGTTCAATCAAGGCTTGGCGCCTTTGAAAAACTTTTATGACAGTCGGCAAAATTAAATCGAAGGTGCTCATAGAATCAATCCCTTTAGTTGGGCTTTTTTGATAAGGCTGTTTACATGTAAGGCTGCGGCTTTATGCGGATCGACAACAACTTGATTGAATTGACTTTGGTGCTCGTAACGTTGATGCGCATTCCAATTAACAAACGGATTTGGCGGAATGCAGAGCATAAATTGAGCACCAAAGACATGCTTTGAGCGATAAGACTCATATCGCTTCCAAATTTCATCGGCGTGGATACGATCTTTCTTCTTTTGGGGTCCATGTCCACCCATCGGCATCCCAAACCTCAACATCAACCGCTTCAACCCACACTCCGCCGCAAAGCCATAAAGATGATCGGCATTGGCGAAACGACTTTGGGCATAAAGTATCTCGGCATCACGTAAGTGCCGAAGATGCGCATCATAAAAATCAAGCACCGCAACCTCCCTCTATCTCTCTAAAAAGCACGAAGCGCTATTGTAGCACTTCGCGTTCACATCAACTTCACTTTCGCCGATCTCAAATACTCCAGTGTCGTCTTGATAATATCATCATCATCTTTACTCGCCGCCTTTAGCGTCTCTTTAGCGCCGCTGATAAACTCCAGCGTAATATTTTGCGCATATGAACTGATGGTTTTGATCCTCTTCTCGAGTGCGAGCAGTTTGATCACCATGAGCTCAAAGAACTGCTTGGTGGGGGTGTCGAGTTTGCCGAAGCGGTCGGTGATCTCCTCTTCGATCTCATATACCTCAAGCGGACTTTCGCACTGGCTAAGGCGGCGGTAGAGCTCTAAGCGCACGCGGTCGGTGTTGATGATCTCGTCGCTTAGATAGGCTGAAATAGCGAGCTTGATGTCCACCTTGGCGCGTGGGGTCTCTTGCTTGTTGCTAAGCTCCCGGATCGCCTCTTCGAGCATTTTCAGATAGAGTGAATAGCCGATGTTTTTGATATGTCCGCTCTGTGCGTCGCCGATCAGGTTGCCACCGCCGCGAATCTCCAGATCGTGATAGGCCAGCACCGAACCGCTGCCCAAAAAGCTGTTGCTCTCCAGCGCGATGAGCCGCTTTTTGGCCTCGTCGGTAAGGTGCTCACGGTCTTCGACGATGAAGTAGGCAAAGCCCTCCACGCTGCCCCGCCCTACACGTCCGCGCAACTGATGCAGATCGGCGATCCCAAAGCGATCCGCGCCGTCGATGACCATGGTATTGACGCGCGGCATGTGGATGCCGGACTCGATGATGGAGGTGGCGAGCAGCAGGTCGTATTTGCCCTCTTCAAACTTCATCAACTCCTCTTCGGCCTGCGCTGCGGGGATTTTGGAGTGGAGCATCAAGATGCGCAAACTGGGCAGAAGGGCTTTGAGCTCTCCCTCTTTGATGACCATATGGTCAATCGAGTTATGCACATAAAAGAGCTGCCCGCCGCGTCGCAGTTCGCGCAAGATCACCTCTTTGATCAGCTTCTCGTCATACGCCTTGACAAAGGTACGCACGCCGACGCGCTCACTGGGCGGTGTGAGCAGGGTGCTGAGCGTCTTGATGGAGCTGAGGGCTTGGTTGAGCGATCTAGGAATCGGCGTGGCGCTCATGGAGAGCAGATGCACTTTTTCATAGAGCTGCTTGAGCTTCTCTTTTTGTTTGACGCCAAACTTGTGCTCTTCGTCGATGATGACCAAGCCCATGTTGTGAAAATGCACCCCAAAAAGCGCGTGTGTCCCTACCACGATGCGGATTTCGCCGCTGCTAAGCCCCTTAAGCACGGCGTTTTTCTGCACCGTGGTGAGGAAGCGATCAAGCCGTGAGATGCCGTAGCCGCTGTTGATGAAGCGCTTCTCAATGGAGTGAAAATGCTGGGCGCTGAGCAGCGTCGTGGGCACGATGAGCGCCGCCTGAAAGCCCGCGCGCACGGTGGCAAAGATGGCATTCATCGCCACTTCGGTCTTGCCAAATCCCACGTCGCCGCTGAGCAGTCGATCCATGATCACGCCCGAAGCAAGATCGCTCAAAATCTCCGCAATCGCGTCGCTCTGATCTATCGTGTACTCAAACCCCGCCATTTTGGCAAACGCCGCCATCTCCTGAGGGTTGTGCGCGATCACCGGCGCTTTGATCAGCGCTCTCGAAGCCGCCGTACCCACGATCTCGCCCGCGATCTCAAAGAGCCGTTTGCGCACACTCTCTTTGAGTTTGACAAAGCCCCCCTTGCCCAAGCGATCGAGCACCGGCACCACGCCGCCTGCGATGTAGCGGTCGATCACCTCAAGGTTTTCTACCGGAAGCAACACCCGATCATCGCCTTGGTAGCGGATCTTGATAAAGTCCTTGACCCCGCCGAGAATACGCGCCTGCTCGATGGCTTCAAAGATCCCCACGCCGTACTCTTCATGCACGACATAATCGCCGGGCTTGAGCTCATCGAGCAGAAGCGAACTTTTGCGGCGGCGGCGTTTTTTGACGGGCTTGTTGAGTGAAATGATCAGCTCATCGTCGTTGATAAGGCTTAGAATAAGGCCCGATTGCTTTACATGTAAGCCTTTGGTATCGTACAAGCCCACCGCTTTGAGCTGCGCTTCGCTTGAGGCGATAATGGTGACGCGCTTCTTTTGATGCACTTTGAGCAAGGTGCCCACATCGGTGATCGAGAGCTCTTTGGTGCGCTCACTTTGGGGCATCGGTGTAATTGCCTCAAAACACCGCCGCTCGACCTGAGGGGTGTTGAGCGCATACGCCTCTTCGATCTGCATTTCAAGCGGCGCAATGCTCACCGCCTGCTTGCCCTCCAAAAAGTTCTCGGACAGATCCCCCAGCAGCCAAAAGCCCAGCGAAGCGATATCCTTGACAAAACTATCGCTCTGACACCCCAAAACCCTTACATGTAATGCATCATACTGCGCTTCATCAAGGGCAAAAAAGGCGGGATTGAGGGTGATGGTATCGACCTCATCACCGCGCGTGCGCTGGGTTTCGCTTTCATACGCTTTGATCTGCTCGATCTCATCGTCAAAGAGTGAAATGCGCCACGGATGGGCACTTCCGGGGGGAAAAACATCGATGATGTCGCCACGAAACGACACCTCCCCCTCCACCTCGACGATATCAACGATGCTATACCCCCAGTGCAGCATCTGATGCTTAAAAGCGCTTAGGTTAAGTCGGTCGCCAAAGCTAAGACTGCGTCCTAGAAGCAGGTTTTTTTTGGGAAAGCGAAAAAGCAGGGTTTTAAAAGGAGCGATAATAAGGTGGCGCTTGGGATCATACACACGGATCACCTCAAAGAGCGCGGAGAGCTCCTCGCCGTAGCTACGCAGATCATCGAGGTAGGTGGCGCGCATATCGGGTAGCACCAGAGACTCAAGATCCAAAAAGAGCGCCACATCGCGCAGACGCGCCGCCTGCGCCGCATCCTCACACACCACCACCTGCGGCGGCTTCTTGGTGCTCTTGAGATAGTCATAAAAGCGGCTCTGAATCACACACACCCTTTTTACGTGGCATTGTAGCGAAGGGGGGCTTTGGGGTTACATGTAAGCAATCAACACAGATCAATCTGAAACACCAAAGCAATTGTGCACAGATGCTCAATATTGAAATGGGCGCTGTTGGCCCGCCTGCGCCGACTCTTAGGTCTATTCTATCGGGGAATCAGGTGGAAATTTTGATTGAAATCGGTAAGATGCGTGGGTAAAAAGTGATAAAGCTGCGGATAAGAAGTAATATGAACCAACATGATACGAACCAAAACCCAGAACAAATCGCAAGAGACACCATAGATAAGTTACTGCGCAGTGCAGGTTGGGCGATACAGAGTGCCAAAAAAATAAATTGGAATGAATCACTTGGCATTGCCATAAAAGAGTATCAAACGGATGTCGGACCGGCTGATTATGTGCTCTTTGTAGATAGAAAGCCAGTTGGTATCATAGAAGCCAAAAAAGAGGAAGTTGGGCAAAATCTCTCTAGCATTGAAGAGCAGTCATCTGGTTATGCGAATGCAAAATTAAAATATCTTAACAACGACCCCTTGCGATTTGTTTATGAAAGCACGGGCGTACTTACAAGATTTACAAACTACCAAGACCCAAAACCTCGCGCTAGGGAACTGTTTAGTTTCCATACTCCAAAAACTTTGCTTTTATGGTCAAAACAAGAAAAAACCCTAAGAGAAAGATTTTTTGATATTCCAGAACTTGAAACAGATGGTTTCAGACCCGCTCAAATCAAAGCAATCAAAAACCTAGAAAGCTCATTGAAACAAAATCGCCCTCGTGCACTGATCCAAATGGCAACGGGAGCTGGAAAAACTTTTACAGCCGCTTCATTTATCTATAGACTGCTGAAATTTGCAAAAGCCCATAGGATACTATTTCTAGTAGATACGAAAAACCTTGGCGAACAAGCAGAACAAGAGTTTATGAAGTTTGTGCCACAAGATGACAATAGAAAATTCACAGAGCTTTACAATGTACAAAGGCTTAGTTCAAGCTACATCGCAAGCGATGCGCAAGTGTGTATCTCCACCATTCAGCGGCTCTACTCCATCCTAAAAGGGGAAGAGCTAGACGACAAAGCCGAAGAAGAGAACCCAAACGAGTCAAGTTGGAAACCAAAAGAGCCACTGCCCGTCGTGTACAATGAAAAATACGGCATCGAAACCTTTGACTTTATCGTCATCGATGAGTGCCACCGCTCTATCTACAACCTTTGGCAACAAGTCCTAGACTACTTTGACGCGTACCTCGTAGGACTGACCGCCACACCCGATAAAAGAACCTTTGGATTTTTCAATGAAAATGTCGTCAGTGAATACACCTACGAAGAGTCGGTAGCCGATGGGGTCAATGTCCCCTATGATGTCTTCATAATAGATACGGATATTACAAAAAATGGTGGAAAAATTCCCATTCATGAACTTATTGAAAAAAGAGAGAAACTCAGCCGCAAAAAAAGATGGGAGCGCACCGAAGAGGAGGAGGTCTATACACCCAACAAATTAGACAAAGATGTGGTCAACCCAAGCCAGATAAGAAACATCATCAAGGCCTACAAAGAGAATTTGCCAAAAATCTTCCCCAATCGCATCGATGAAAACGGCGAACTGGAAGTACCAAAAACGCTCATCTTTGCCAAAACAGACTCCCATGCGGACGACATCATCAAAATAATTCGTGAAGAGTTCGCAGAGGGGAATGACTTTTGCAAAAAAGTGACGTACAAAATAGATGAAGACCCCAAATCGGTTATCAACAAGTTTCGCAACAACTACAATCCGAGAATCGCCGTAACCGTAGATATGATCGCCACAGGAACAGATATAAAACCTCTTGAAGTCCTGCTTTTTATGAGAGATGTCAAAAGTACCAACTATTTCCAGCAGATGATAGGAAGAGGAAGCAGAACCATCAACGATGATGACCTGCAACAAGTCTCACGCATGGCAAAAGTAAAAACACACTTTGTGGTAGTCGATGCTATAGGAGCAACAAAGTCCAAAAAAACAGACAGTAGACCACTAGAGCGAAAACCATCCGTTCCTATGAAAGACCTCCTTGGAGCAGTGCTGATGGGTGCAACCGATGAAGACCTTTTCACATCTCTAGCCAATAGGCTTATAAGACTCGATAAGCAAATCACCGAAGAGGAAAAAGAAAAAATCAGTGATCTAAGCGGTGGCAAAAGTATCAATCATATCATCAAAGACCTGCTAAATGTTTATGACCCTGATGTGCTAGAAACTACACCACAAGAAGAACTCATAAAAGAGGTGCAAACCACCTTTAACGGAGAGTTAAACGACTACCTTGAAAATGTACGGCGTGTGCATGAACAAATCATCGATGGGGTCAATCTTGATACCGTACTCGTAGCAGACTGGGACAAAGGCTCTACAGACAAAGTAAATCAAATCATCACAGAGTTTAAGGCGTACATACAAGAGCATAAAGATGAGATAACAGCCCTAAAAATCTTCTACAATGAGCCACACAGAAGAAGAGAACTCACATCAAAGATGGTAAAAGAGCTCCTCGCACACATCAAAGCAAATAAACCAAGATTAGCTCCAAGCATCGTGTGGGAAGCATACCGGCAACTAGGGGAGACAAACCCACAAAGCCCAAAAAGTGAGATAATCGCTCTCGTATCGATTCTGCGACGACTCACAGGACTTGATAGCAAGCTCACGGGCTATGACCTCACGATAGATAAAAACTTCCAAAAATGGGTCTTTGCCAAACAAGCAGGAAGCTTAAAATATACAACAGAGCAGATGGAGTGGCTACGGATGATAAAAGAGCATATAGCATCTAGCTTACATGTAGAGATCGATGACTTAGACTATACACCGTTTGACGCACAGGGCGGAAGAGGAAAAATGTGGCAACTCTTTGGAGAAGAGATGGGAATAATCATAGATGAGCTCAACGAAGCATTGGCGGCATAGATGAGAGAGGATAATGTATGAAAAATAGCATAACAACAAACCAAAACTTCTATAGTGAAATTAAAACTCTATTACAAAATGCAAGAAATAGTGTCTATCAAACTATCAATACCACCATGACAAAAACCTACTACGAGATAGGTAGGAGAATAGTAGAAGAGGAGCAAGGGGGTGAAGCAAGAGCTACTTATGGCAAAGCACTTATCAAAAATCTCTCAACGGAGCTTACCAAAGAGTTTGGTAAAGGCTTTTCTGAAGATAATTTAGAAAATATGAGGAAGTTTTATCTCGCTTTTTCAATTTCCGAGACGCCGTCTCGGAAATTTGAACTTAGCTGGTCCCACTATCTTTTTTTGACACGAATCTCAAACATTGATGAGCGAAATTTTTATGAGATAGAATCGGTTCAAAATAGCTGGACACTCAAAGAGCTCAAAAGGCAGTTTAATAGCGGGTTATTCGAGAGGTTAAAGCTAAGCTACGACAAATCAAAAGTAAAAGAGCTTTCACAAAATGGGCAAATCATAAGCTCACCACAAGAGCTGATAAAAGACCCTTATATTTTAGAGTTTGTGGGGCTTCCTGTGCTTACAAGCTATAGCGAGAGTGAGCTAGAACAAAAGCTTATTGATAAGCTAGAGCATTTTTTGCTAGAGCTTG
>DZBC01000040.1:0-9680 GCA_022729835.1 Sulfuricurvum sp.
CGCTCGTATCGTCGATCCATGTACCGTCGAATCGGCGGTGGTCATACCCAATCGCCTCATACTGCGTCTGCATGATCTTCGAGGCAATGTAGTGGCTATCATGCAGCAGATAATCTTGGCGCAAAGCCGAAGCCCCAAGACCCGCCATAATGCCAATCAGCACCACCACAAAGATGAGTTCTAAAAGTGAAAATGCTCTGCTCATGCGCGTTGCAACGTCTTTCGTAGGATGCGGACTTTTGGGGTGCCATCGATCGAAGCATTGACCTCTACATGTAAGAGGACGTAACCGTGGCTTTCGGGGGATTCGATGGGAGTGTACAGATTGGCATCAGCGCACGTTTCACCATACATGTAATAGCGCTGAATCTCCACAAAGACTGTGAATTTTTTTCCGCGCTCTTCCGGCGGTTGGGTGATATTGGGAAAGCGCAGGCATCCATCCGTCGATCGATTTTGCTTACTTATCTCCAATAGAGTTTGCTCCACTGCACTCTGAACCAAAAGCTCCGCCTGCTCCCGCACATAACTATCCGCCGTATGCTTCGCGCCGATCGAAGCGTAGCGCAGCACCACGATCATCATCCCGCTGATGAGCAAAATCATCCCGATCGCCTGCCACAACCCCACACCACGGCGCATCAGAAAACCGCCTTTTGTTTGCTTACATGTACGCCCGATGAAGGGTTACCGCGAATCGAGCGGTTCATATCGATGGCAAGGCGAATGGCGTTGTTGATGTAGCTGGCGCGAAAGGCGACGACGTCTTCGGCAAGGATGGAGACACTACCGCTTCTATTTCCTCTTGAATCGGCACAAAACGTTTCACCTTCATAAGGCTGAAAATTATAAAAAAGAAACAGCGTATTTTTAAAAGTCTCATCTTGTATCGCCGAAGCATCAAAGCCAAGACACTGAAAATCAGCTTTTTTTAAATCTTCCCCTCGTGTGACCGCATAACCGCCATTAGTGAGGTAGAACTTTTCATAAATCACACTTGGAACGTCACCCGCTGCAAAGACTATTGATCCTTGAACGACTGATTCTATACCAAAACTCAAATTACTGGCCGAACCATGCCAGCCATATGCGCCACTGCATGTACCAAGTGTTGATTCTCCTTCGTCGAATGAACCGGCGAATATTAAATTGTGGCGATCATATGCGAGCGTGGCATTAGTTTCAGGCGTATCTAGTGTTCGATTTGTCTTATCACTCGCGTTCATATCCACAAATCCATCATACTTCCCTGCCAATAACTGCTCCTCATCAAGCGCCAACCACTCCAAAACAGTTAAATTATCATTGCTGGCTACATCCGAAATAGCCTTACATGTACCATCTGGATTGTACCCGATCACGCTATTAGGTATCCGATTATAAAGCAATACGCTCAACTGATCGAGCACAATTTGTGAGCGTAGCGAAAGCTCCGTGACCGCCTTGGCTTTGGCGGAGCGGATGTAAAGTTCACCCAGTGCCTTGAAGCTACCCAGTGCCAAAATGGAAGCCACCACCACCGTAAAGATCATCTCGATCAGCGTAAACGCGCCGCGCATCACCAATACCGCCTTTTGATATCGATCTCGCCGATATTGGCCGAATCGTAAAAGAAGCTGGACTGAAAGTTACTGCCGGTGCGTGGATCGGTCGTCTCGACAAGTACCCTAACGTTTTTACGATCACCTACTTGCAGCACTTCAGAACTAAGCGCGTATAAAACCCTTGATCCTTTGGTAGAAGTACCATAACCGTCAAAATCATCAATATCGTTGCGGTCTGCATCTTCAAGCCCAAAAATAGCCGTCGGTGCACCACCCAAACAGTTACGCGATCCTATAAATCCGCCATCACGATACCCCGTTGCAGCGCTACATGTAAGCCCCCCCGCATTCACGATCTTCCCTCCCGAAATGCGCGTCGCCTCATCCCACGGCAACGCGGTGATCTCATACATCAGACTCAGGGCATTATAAAGCGCATCCTCTTTCATCCCAAGTTGCAACGATTTGTTGGAAGCGAAGATAATCTTAGGCACCACCGTAAAAACGATGGCAATGATCACCATCGAAAAAATCAGCTCAATAAGCGTGACGCCGGTGCGCATCTATCGAAACACCTTCACGCCCTGGCGCAGCTCTTCACTACGCTGAGGCGTGTTGAAATCACTACCGCTGAAGGTACCGCTACTGATCTCAGAGGGGTTGGTGATCCGCCAGAAGCTGTAGTTGAAGCAAGGATGCTCCGAGCAGAGGCTACCGACGGTGTAATCAAAAGCGTTGCCAAAGCCCTCAGGCGCGTACCAGAGCCACGCATCGACATTCAGGTGCACCACACGGCTAAAGGGTTCGGTTCGGGTAGTGGCGACATGCGCATCGATCACTCCGGCGTCTGATGGTGGCAGCGTCAGTGTCACCTGCGCGTCAGCGGTCGCCGTAAACTGCATCGTCTGCTCCACACTGTGCGCGTGAAGGCGCCCAAAAACATGCCCAGTGTGCGCCTCGTTGCGGTACCAATCGAGCGAGTTTTGCTGCCAGCCACTCGCGCCCAGATCATCGCGCCGATAAACTTCAATCTCCAGAGGATGTTGCGCATGGATGGTCGTTTTAAGATCGCGCGTCTTAAGCCGTCCGTAGTAAAATGAGAGCGCTCCGTCGTCTTTGTCGGCATCGTGGTTGAGCACTTTGGCACTGTTGGCCGAGACGATCGAAGCGGCCAGACCGGATACGCTAAAAGGGGCGATCGGTAGTGTAAAGTTGCGATCGACATTGAGCGCATAAGAGGCCGAAGCGTTACCCTCAACAAACTGCGACGCCGCGATCAGCACCCGTTTGTCAATATCGCCGAGCGTCGCGCCTGTATCCATCAGCGTCCCTTCAATGGCGCTGTAGTTCATATCGAGCGCATTATCGCCGCCCGCTACATCGACGTCAAACGCCACCTCGACGTTTTGAGCGTAGCAGGTCGCGTTGAAGTCGCGTAGCGCTCGATGCGCTTTGTCGTTGGCTTGGACGCTTACATGTAAGGTGGCGTTCATCTCCCGCACATCGGCCATGTAGAGCCAATCGCTCTGTGTCGAAGCGTTGATGTCGGTCTGCGTGACGTTGATCTCATAGGGCAATACGCTGATGCGCACCTCATCTTCGCCGATGAAGCGCGCGGCATCGGGGGTGTCATCGCGGTCGATGTGCGCAAACTCACTGCCGTTGATCTCATAAAGCCGCAGCGCCAGATCATAAGCCAAACCGCTGTAGTTGGCATCGAGCGGCCCCGCAGCGCCGTCTTGAAACTGTATGGGTTCGATCATGCCCGTCTCGCCCGCTACGATACAATCAAGGCGCGTCTCGTTCATATCGAGGCGAAACGAGACGTTTTGCGATTCGTTGTAATCCATCGCCGCGCCCCCCGCCGCATCGTTCGCGCGCGCGCTGACGCTGAAGGTCTCAAGCGCATAATAAGGCCCCGTAGGCTGTAGTGTGAAGCCCAGCGGACGCACCGCGAAGTCGTCACTTGAGAGGGTGCGGTTATCTTCAACCATTGCGCTGCACGCTACATCCGCGTTGCGCTGCCACTTGAGCGAGAGACGGGCTTGCTTGAGCGCAACAGGTAGGGTGTAGGTTACGTTGGAGCGGTTGGCGTCCGCAAAGTCGGTTTTGATCCAACCCGATCGCGGAGTCGATGCCGCGTCTACCACCTGCGTACAGAGCGTGCCGTTGAACTCCTGATAGCCATCGTTGGTCGCATTGAGCGAAGCGACGGTGAGATCGAACGCCTGTGAGACGATTTTGGTTGATATATTTCGCTCCGCAATGCTACGTGCGGCATCCCATGCATCAAACATAAAGTTACTAATCGGCTTTGGCATACCGATGGTACCGCAGTGCAAGGCATCCAGCGTAAAATTATCAACGCTGTGATAATTCACCGACCCCCCTGTGGATCCGGTAAGGCTCAAACGAAACTCATCAGGTGAAGCCGCACTCTGCGTCGCATCGATCCAATCAATCAGTGTCGCAAAACCCGAACCCGTATCCCGCTCAACCTTGATCCATGTCTGTGCATGGCGCGTGTCAATTGAAAGCCTATAGTGATGGTTGGGTGCCGTCGAAGCATCGATACCCGGCGATAAAGTTGCGGTGCCCGCGATGTAGGCGTAGTTATTTGCACTTGAACCGCGTATGGCAACAGAATCCCGTCTTTGTCCGGGACCGCCCACCCTTCCCTCGTTGGGATTGGAAAAATTACCGAATTCATCGATTCCAAAACCGAGCCACCCTCCCGCAAAGCCGGGAACTCCGCTCTTTTGTGCATATCCCAAAGAGCCGCCATCCGCTCCGGCGACAGGGATAACCGCAGCATTGGAGAGCGTCAGCGTCATACCGTCGGCTCCGCTGGTACTACCATACGCATTGTGCTCAAACGTAATGACGATGAAGTTGTCCCGAGCCGGTAACGCTCCGCTAAGGGTCATTCCGGTAGCTACATACGTTTGCCGATCCGTCAACATCAATTTGCCGTTTATGATTTGGGGGGTATAGTTTTTCGCTTTGATGATATCCCAATAGGCTGTCGTCACCGGATTTGCAAAATCTTCATTCCAACAATTTCCTATATGCGGCGTACAATCAACTGCCAGACGCGCAGTTCCATCATAATTCTTGCCTTGACGTTCGTTGTTATACATCTGGATGATCTCATCTGCTCCAATGGCCACACCGTATAGCTTCACTTCATCGATACTGCCTTTGAAAAAATGGTTGCCGCTCCCCCTACGCGCGAGGTAGAGCGGCGAAGTACCGTTGGCCGTAGTGGCACTCAAACTCGTCTGCTGGGCGATCAACACCCCGTCCATATAAATCCGCACATACTCGCCCCGCTTCATGACACCGACTAGATGGTGCCAGCCGTTTAGCGCAATGGTTCCGCCGGCAGGCTCGCCATAACCTATGCCATTTGGTTGCCATACCGAAAAACCCACTTTGCCGCTGTCGTACACATAAAGCGCATACTCCCAGCTACCGTTATCGCCCTTGGCCACAATGGGCGTTCTACCCTGTAGTGATGATGCGGGATACGACGGTAGGTTGACCCACGCCGAAACCGTCATCTCTCCAACCGACGCATGGGAGCTGAATCGGTCATCATCGGCGATCACGACCGCATCATCGATCCCGTCAAACACCCCCTTACGGTTGATTACCCCTAGCGTGGCGGTGAAGCTCTGCCCAAACGACGTACCGTGTGCCCCACCAACGGTATCGATCACTTCACCGCTGCTACCGCTCCACTGACACTCATCCAAACGCCACTCTGCCAAAGGACCGCAATCCAAAGGGACTCGGCTCGATCCGTCGTAGTTCTTTTTAGCCCGCTCGTTCGCCTCAATCGACGCAGCAACCGTCTCGGGCAAGGCGATGGCATAAAACTTCATCTCATCCATGGCAGCGCCGATCGTTTGCGCATCGGCATCGTCTCCCGATGTACCGATCCACCGCAGATAGCCGTTGGCCGCACGGTTGATGCTCCCTTGATCCACACCGTCGATGAGCATCTTCGTCTGCGAACCGTTGTTGATCACCATCACAAAATGCCATCCGACTGAGGGCTCGGTAATGCCAAGTTCCCCACTTCCCGTGCCATCCCAAACACCCCAGCCAAATGATGAAGCCGTCTTATCAAAATAGAGAACATCTCCTCCGCCCTCAAACGCGCCCAAGACGTGGTATCGATCATGCCCTGTACCTTCCAGCGGAAACCGCACCCACGCACTCACGCTATAGGGCTGGCGCAAATCGATATAGTCTCCGCCTGAAAGTTCCGCGTAACGATTCCCCTCAAGCGTGATCGCGCGATTAATTACCCCCGCCGCGACAGTGTCTGCTCCGCCGCGCGCGTTCGCATTGTGGTTGCCGCGCTCATCGGCTATTTCACCCGCACTTCCGCTGTACCCACAGCTATCAAAACGGTACTCTGCCGCTATCGACGCCTCCAAATCAATCACTTCGAAGTTGACGCTTCCCAGCGCACCGTCATCATCAAGAGCATCGGAGACCGCCGAGAGATAGTTGGTATAGACCCCCGTCACTTCAGGCGCACTCAGCCCGACTGAGAGCAAGGAGCTTGCGCCATGAACGAGCGTCGTGCCGTTGGCAAGGTAACGACACTCCAGATCGGTTCCGGCTTGAACGCAGCTCCATTCGCTTCCGCCCGTTTGTATTGCGATAAAATTGACATCGGCTGGTAACACGAAGTTGATGGCAGTATTGTTTGCATCATCGGGGCCATGGTTGGTAAGGGTCACATCGATGACAAATGCGCCGCCTTTGAAGACGGTGTAGGGATGGACAGAAGCATCAAGCGTCAAATTGGCTTCGTTCACAAGCTCTGTGTAGTAAAAGGATCGGCTAAATGCGACAATCGAACCAGGTGCGGGCGGGTGGTTTCGGGTCTTCAAGCCGTAATCCGGGCTGCCTACTTTTTGCCACTTATTGCCAGCAATAACTCCGGATCCTTGCGCCCTTTTGCTATCTATAACAAGCCCTATATTCCAATTCGATTCGTCACATTTACGAAACCATCCGCCATAGCTACTGTCATTGATAGCCTTGGAAGCAATGAATAAATAATGATCTTGTGGAAATAAAATCTGGTTTAACTGTACTTTTTTGCAAAACGGACTTGTAGATGAGTTCTGTCCGTTATTCGAACCAACAAAAATACTTCCAGTTAAAAAAGTCTGAATCCGTACCGGATTGGTGCCGCCGTCATTGACATCAAAAGCGATCTCTTTATTGCTTTGAATCACAAAATAGCCGACGGTTTCAGGTTGTGTGAGTGCAAGTCCCGCTTCGACAATATAGCTTTTATCTAGTGCGATATGCGCCGATGAAGCGGTGATGCGATCCACCGACGCGGTAAACCAAGGGATAGAGATCGCATCGTTGGTTGTACCTCGCCCGCCGCTGTTGACATCACCTTCGGGAAGGTTGTTATTATTGGTCTGCAACTGCACTACGACGCTGGGCGGCTGCGCATAGGCGTGTGCAAAGTTGAGGATATGCCATGTGTCGTTGGCGGGGTCATCATCATTGACCGATCCCGAAATCTGCATCACTCCCGCTTCAACTTTGGTACCGTCAGGCAAACGATATGTTCCTTGGGGAATTGCCACATAGTAAGCCGGCACATTGACGTGCGGGCCATCTTCAAAGATACTCTCCATCACCAAAGCGCAAAACCGAGTCGTAGTGACACTGACTATCTTGATGTCTGCATTGTTGTTCCCGCTGTCATCCATCATTGCATAGACAATCGGTGGCTGACTGTAGGTTTGTGAGAAGTTGACGCACGTAGGAGCGTTTTCTGATCCGTCAATATCAAACGCACGACTCTCGATGCTAAGATAACTTGCTGCTTGTAGTGATAGCGCCAGCAGCAACCAGACAGCAACAAGCCTTACATGTAACACCATCTACTCTTTTCTAAAACCCAAAACGGAGATCTCGCCTAGAGCCTCTTCAAGCTCTATCTGGTGCTCGTTGGCCCAAACTACTATGTCGGCATCAAGCACCAAAAAGTCCTCTGGATCAACCATGTCGTTTTTGATCTTGATCAGATCGCGGCTGCTCTGTAGTGACAGATAAAAATCACTGTGCTCCAAAATAGGCTTGAGGTCTTCAAGGGCCGCAACAATGGCGTCAAATTGTGAATAGTTCTTGCGTATATGTTCCTCCATGGCGATCGAGGTCGCATTGAGTGCATAACCGCAAAGTGTCAAAAGTCTATGTTCTTCACGTTCCATACTTTCCCTCCGTGTGAACAAAATTAGTGAAATCAATCATACCATAGATTGCCATCGGTGCGCGAAAACAAGCGATTTCATGACGCTTTCAACAAAAGATGACTACACTTCCTCAAAAATGAAAGTGCACCCAACGCCACCGTGTCCCAAGCTCAACTCTGCGACATCGTCCTTGTCGACATTATCGGCTTTTCACAGCTCGATATCAGCGCCCAGCACGAGATTATCACTTATGTCTCCAAAACCTATCGCAGAATCCTGCTGGCTATGCTGCGCCATGCCAATATCTCCCTAGATCAGCTACTTACCGGCATCATTCCCACGGGTGACGGATTTTTCTGTATTCTTCATCCTGATTATCAGGGATTCGGCCCGATTCTTGCCCTTTCGTTTAGTCACCTTAGCGACCTGATTACCGACAAATACAGCTATTTCAAGGGCATCCGTATCGCAGTTCATACGGGAGAAGTGCAGAATTTCAAAGATATTATGGAGCATGAGAACTTTGTAGGCTATGGCCTCAATGTCTGCGAACGCTATATCTCTTCGCAAAAACACAGCATCAGCACCGTCTTGATCTCCACCGAAGCCTACTCGGCACTCGAACGCTTTTTACAGGCCCATCAAGATTTTCACACCTTGTTGTTGGAACGTGAATTCAAATTTAGCGCCCCCTATCTTTTTTACGACAAACACAAAAACGAATACACCGGCTATTTGATCTGGATGCGCAAAGGGGGTATCATTACACCGCCGAAAATACATCCCGTGAATCGCCAGCCAAGGAGGCTCCATGCGTTTTAGTATTGACGAATACTCCCAGCGCTTCAAAATGTCCAAAGAGATGATCCATTCGCGCATGCGCAACAAGCGGCTCAACTACATTATCGAAAACGGTACAACCTACATCATCGTTCCGCGTAGCACCATAGAAAACGAAGAGCAGCCCCAAAGCCCAAAAGTACAGCAAGCGCCGCAAATACCGCAAACCCCACCGGCTCTGGCTACTACCCAAAAAAAAACAACTGTCGCAACTATTATTGAACTTTATCAAAAAGAGAACCGTCAGCTCAAAGAGCGCATCAAGATGCTCGAAGAGAAGATCGACAAGCTAATCAACGACAAAGAGCAGATGCTGATCGACGAACGCCACCGCATCGAACGACTCTACGCCAACAAAGATGAGCAGCTCAAAAGTATTCTCGAACTGCTCAATACCAAAATGCTCTCCGCGCAAAATACCGCCGTGCAAAATACCACCGTTCATGATGTCGGTATCGAAGAGTACGGATATGAATCTGGAAGACTCGTGGAGCTTAAACGTTATCTAAAATCCATCGAACTCCCCTCCGAAGAGCGAAAACAGATCAAACGCCGCTTCGCCCTCGCCTTTGGCAACGATGTGCGCGTGATCCAGCAAAACGGTGAATTTTTCCTTGACTTCTCCAAATACGACTACAGCGATCTTCTCAACGCCTAATCCCCTTTTTAGCCTCTACCGCCCTTACATGTAAGCATCAACACCCGACACCCGTCGGGCCACCCTACCTGATTCAGACCCAAAAAATTATTGCAATTTATATACAGTTTTCCGTATATTTTATATATTATAATGAATTTATTATTCTATATTTTGTATTTTTATACTTATTACTTATTAATTAATGCAATATTTTTACTATATTACTGAATTTAGTACATACTTTATACATTATTTTGCTTTATTTAAGCTTCCTTGGCATAAACTTAAGCCCATGGAATCGGCCGATCTTTTTAATATTCTTCACAATGCGGTCGAAGCCCAAAACAACGGCAAAAAAATCTCTCAAAAAGAGATGGCGTCGTGGCTTGGGGTTTCGATGCGCACCTACCAAGATTG